>DASRDL010000001.1:0-3245 GCA_035652635.1 Hyphomicrobiaceae bacterium
TTCCAGCGCGCGATGGACAAGCTGCCCCGGCAGGGATCGCGCGAGCCGTGGCGCATCCACCAGAATTACCTGCGCGACGTCATCGCCTTGCGGCTCGCGCCCATCGCCGACGGCGTGCTGCGGTTCTCCGCCAGGCATCCCCCGGCCGGCGATGAGGCGCCCGGTCGCCCCGGCCGGATGACGGAAGGCGCCGCGGCGACCTGAGCCGCCCCTGCACCGCACCGCTCCCTGTGATCAGGCGCCGCTGCCGGTGGCATTGCCCGCCGAGTGTCCCACGCGCGGCGCCAGCACCGGACCGGCGCGCTCGGCAGAGACGGCTGCGGGAAGGAAGGAGCGTCATCGCACTCGGCTGCGGGCGAGTAGGAACTCGTGCCAACGCGAACAACAACAGAAAGATTTTTCGATTTTGGTCCGTTAAATTGCCATATGCGAGAATATTTTTGCGTCTTCCAGAGACGCCAGCCAAACGGGGAGAATGCCATGCACACGCAAACCACCGGCGCGCCGATCGATGCCGAGGCCCCCGCAGCCGCAGCGGCTGTGCCGAGGCAGCGGGTCGCGGAGGACTGGGCCGCCGTGCTCCTGGGTTTCGTGGTCATCGCCGCCGTGCTGGCGGCCTTCCACTGGAAGCTCCTGGACCTGAGGAGCCTCGTCTCCAGCTATCGCTGGACCACGGACGGCCAGATCGCCGCGCTCACCCCGGCTTGGAGGGATGCGCTCGGCGGCATCGTCAGGGACGCCGAGGCCAAGGGCCAGGCGAACGTCGCCTCGCTGGGCAGGAACCTCGAGGCCGCCCTCGCCGGCGGCGACCGCAAGGCAATCGAGGCGGCGGCCGGCAGGATGGCCACGCTGGGCAGCAGGACGGTGGCCGGCGCGCTGGCGGCCGAGATCCGCGGTCATGCCGCCGCCGTGGCGCAGGACCATGTCTTCACCTGGGGCAACCTGTCGAAGGTAATCTACGTCGGAGCCGGCTTGCTCCTCGTCGCCACGGCGGGGATCATCCTCGTGGGCGGACGCGCGCTGCCGTTCCTGATCGGCCTGCCCGTCGTGTTCGCGCTCGCATGGCTCGCCCGCTTCCTCGCTGGCAACGGGCTGTTCGTGGACTGGGGCATCGAATACGTCATCCTCGCCCTGCTGCTCGGCCTCCTCATCGGCAACACCGTCGGCACGCCGACGTGGCTCAGGCCCGCGGTGCAGACCGAGTTCTTCATCAAGACGGGCCTCGTCATCCTCGGCGCCAGCCTGCTGTTCTACGAAGTGCTGCAGGCCGGAGCGCTCGGCATCGTGCAGGCGGTGCTGGTGGTGTTCGTCGTCTGGTATGCGTGCTTCTGGCTGTGCCGCAAGCTCGCGGTGGACGACGAGTTCGCCGCCATGCTCTCGACCGCCGTGTCGATCTGCGGCGTCTCGGCGGCGATTGCCGCATGCGGCGCCATCCAGGGCGACAAGAAGAAGCTGTCCTACGTCACGTCTCTCGTGCTCATCGTCGCCGTGCCGATGATGGTGATCATGCCCTGGGTCGCCAAATCGACGGGCATGAACGACCTGGTCGCCGGCGCCTGGCTCGGCGGCACGCTCGACACCAGCGCCTCCGTGGTCGCCGCCGGTGCGCTCATCAGCGATGCCGCCATGAAGACCGGCGTCATCGTCAAGTTCTCGCAGAACGCGCTGATCGGCGTGGCTGCCTTCGCGCTCGCCGTCTGGTGGGCTCTGAAATCGGGAGCGGACACCGGCCAGAGGCCGAGCGTCGGCGTCATCTGGGCACGATTCCCGAAATTCGTGCTGGGCTTCGTCGTCGCCTCGGCCGTCTTCTCGTTCTGGCTGCCGCAGGACCTCGTCGGCGGCACGCGCAGCGCCCTGGGCGAGATCAGGACCTGGTGGTTCGCGCTGGCGTTCGTGTGCATCGGCCTCGAGACGCGCTTCATCGATCTCGCTACCACCGGCCGGGGCCGCCCCGCGGTCGCCTTCCTCGGCGCACAGGCCATCAACGTCGTCTGGACGCTGCTCCTGGCCTTCCTGCTGTTCGGCGGGGTCCTGGTCGCGCAACCGGCCATCAACTAGCCCGGCCGCCACGCGCCGTCGGGAAGAAGCGGTTGGCGGGGCGCGGGAGGCCCAGGTTCTCGCGCAGCGTGCGGCCTTCGTACTCGCGCCGGAAGAGCCCGCGGCGCTGCAGCTCGGGCACCACGCGGTCGACGAAGTCGTCGAGGCCCTCGGGCAGAAAGGGGAACATCACGTTGAAGCCGTCGCAGGCCCGCGCGTGCAGCCATTCCCCCATCTCGTCGGCGATGGTGGCGGGCGTGCCGACGAAGGCATTGCCGCCGTAGCCGCCGAGTCGCTGCGCCAGCTGGCGCACGGTGAGCTTTTCGCGCCTTGCCAGCTCGATCACCCGCTCGCGTCCGCTCTTGCTGGCGTTGGTGTCGGGGATGTCGGGCAGGGCCGCGTCGGGATCGAAGCCCGACGCATCGTGGCCGAGCGCGATCGACAATGAGGCGACGGCGCTGTCGTAGTGCACGAGGCTGTCGAGATGCGCCCGCTTGGCGCGGGCCTCCTCGACGCTGTCACCGACGACGACCAGTGCGCCGGGGAGGATCTTGATGTGGTCCGGGTTGCGGCCGGCCCGCTCGGCTCGCCCCTTGACGTCGGCATAGAAGCGCTGTGCGCCGGCCAGGTTGGAGCCGGCCGCGAACACCACCTCGGCCGTCTCGGCGGCGAGCTGGCGGCCGGCGTCGGAGGCTCCCGCCTGGACGATCACCGGCCAGCCCTGCACCGGCCGCGCGATGTTGAGCGGGCCGCGCACGGAGAGATATCTGCCCTTGTGGCCCAGCACGTGCAGCCGATCCGGATCGAAGTAGATGCCGCTCTCGACATCGCGAACGAAGGCATCGTCGGCCCAGCTGTCCCACAGGCCCGTCACCACGTCGTAGAACTCGCGGGCGCGGGCGTAGCGCTCGCCGTGCTCCATGTGCTCCTCGAGGCCGAAGTTGAGCGCCGCATCCGGGTTGGAGGTGGTGACGATGTTCCAGCCGGCACGCCCGCCGCTGATGTGGTCGAGGGAGGCGAAGCGCCGGGCGATGTGATAGGGCGCATCGAAGGTGGTGGATGCGGTCGCCACGAGCCCGATGTGCCGGGTAACCATGGCGAGCGCCGAGAGCAGCGTGAACGGCTCGAACGAGGTCACCGTGTGGCTGCGCTTGAGCGCCTCGATCGGCATGTTGAGAACGGCCAGGTGGTCGGCCATGAAGAAGGCG
>DASRDL010000002.1:0-17836 GCA_035652635.1 Hyphomicrobiaceae bacterium
GCCCATGTCCGGACAGTTGCGCAGCCACGCCGAGAACAAGAGCAAGCGCACCTTCCGCCCCAACCTGTGCGAGGTGACGCTGATCTCCGACCAGCTGCAGCGCAAGGTGCGCCTGCGCATCAGCGCCCACGCGCTGAAGACCGTCGAGCGTCGCGGCGGTCTCGACGCCTTCCTGATGAAGGCCCGCGAGGACGAGCTCTCGCCCCGCTGCCAGAAGCTGAGGCGCGAGATCAAGAAGGCCCGCGCCGAGGCACCCACGGCCTGATTTCCCCCGCCCCAGCGTGGAGAACGACGGCAAGGGCGGTCAGCCGGCGAGGGTCAGGTCCATGCGCACCTCGGTGCGCTCCGCGCCCCAGACGGGGCCCGTCTTCGTCTCTGTCACTGTGAAGCCGGCGCGCTTGTAGAGTTCGAGCGCGGCGGCAAGATCGGTGAACGACCACAGGAAGACGCGGGTGAAGCCGCGCGCACGGGCGTAGTCGAGGGCCAGATCGAGCAGCCGCCGGCCGAGCCCCTGGCCGCGCACCTCCGGCACGAGCAGGAACCAGCGCAGCTGGCCCAACCTTTCGCCGGCGTCGACCATGGCGATCGAGCCCACGACGCGGTCTCCCGCCTCGGCGACCCACAGGCGCCCGGCGCCGTGCATGGCGAACTCCGCCAGCGGCTTGGCCACATAGGACTCGAAGGTGATGTCGAGGCCGTACTCGCGCGCATAGAGCGCGCCGTGCAGGTGCACGATCATGCCGAGGTCGCCGGGCCTCAGCTCGTGGCGGATGCGGATGCCGGTCTCGCTCGTGGTCATGTCACGTCCTCTCGGGCCCGCCATCCGCGCGCCGGCGCTCGCCCAGCAACGTGAACTGAAGCAGCACGGTCCGCTGCAGCAGCGAGTTGAAATTGTCGTCGGAAACGAGGGTGAGCACGGTCTCGCCCCCCGTTCCGCGATGGATGCCGAGGCCCTCCATGTTGTCGATTTCGAAGCTGGAGTCGCATTGCAGCAGCGTCGTTCCTGTGATGCGCGCGCCGGGCGCGATCTGTCCCGCGGCGAGATGGCGCAGGCGCATGCTCACGCCCTCCGTCCAGCGGAAGTAGCGCTCGAGCACCAGGAGATCGCCGTCGGGCAGGGCGGCCGCGTCGGTGATGTTGAAGCCGCCGAGGTCCTCGACCTGGAACCGCTGCGGCTCGGCCCCGCCGATCCACAGCCAGCCCGTGTGATAGCCGCTGCCGCGGGTGAAACGCTCGGCAAAGGCGACGACCGCACCCTGGTAGCGGCCCCCCTTCAGGACCGCCAATGCCTCGATGCCCTGATTGGTCGGCATGCGCCTGGCCTCGGCCGGCAGCTTCAGGGTGCCGGCCGGAGCACCGAGGGTGCCGGCGCGGATGGGATAGCGCGCGATGCGATGATGCCGCTCGAAGCCGATCAGCGCCGTGCCGTTCTCCAGTGTGCCGTCGAGCAGGGTAACCGACTCGGCATCCGCCTCGGTCTTGCCGTCCAGCGGTCGGCCCCCGGTGCCCAGCAACGGCCCCAGCCGCGCCCGCTCGAGGCGCACCGGACGGGAGCCGTCGTAGGCCACCTCGGCGGTGATCCAGCTGCCGACGTCGGTCACGCCGAGCAGCCGCTTGCCGTCCGGCGCCATGACGAGACCCGACCAGCCGCCGAAGCCCGACGAGGAGGACGTGAGCACGAGCCCGCCGCGGAACTCGAGCCGGCCGAAGCGGACGGCATCGGGCCGCGCGCGCTCGAAGTGCGCAATCGGCCGCGCCGCAATCTCGATGGCTTCGATACGGCTGGGCGGCGGGGGGTCCTTGTCCTCGGCGCGAACGCCGAGCGGCGCCAGCGTGGCGGCCACTCCGCCCGCCAGGCCTTTCAGAACGCCGCGCCGATCCACTGGCGAGAAGAAGCCGCTTCGGTCAGCCATCAAGGTCGTGCCCGCCTCCGACGCCGCGCCAGCAGGCTGTGGCGTCGCCGGGACCTAAGCAGGTTTGCGCTTCCGCGCCAACGGGTGCGCTCGCCTAGCCGCGCTGCCGCGGAAGCGTGGTGGCGATCCAGATGCCGGCGGCGACGGCGAGGAGGCCGACGACGAGGTTGAGCGTGATGGGCTCGCCCACCAGCTGGGAGGCGAGCAGGCCGGCCGCGATCGGATTGACGGGCATGGTGTTGGCCACCCGCGTCGGGCTTGCCCGCTCCAGCGCCAGCACCCACAGGATGAAGGCGAGCGCGCCCCCGCCGACGCCGAGGACGAGTCCGGCCGCCCATTCCGCCGCCCCGAACGTCTGCAGGACCGCGACCCTGCCGGTGATCGTGCCGACCACGATCAGCGCCGCCGCCCCTGCACCCATGCCGACGGCGAGGTAGCCCAGCGCGCTCGACCGCGCCATGAGCGGCCGCGACCAGACATTGTAGAAGGCCATGCACAGCACCGCGCCGGTCATGATCAGCTCGCCGCGCCAGGCTCCCGTCGGTGCCTCGGCCAACCCCGAGAAAAGGGCGGCGAAAACGCCCAGCATGGCGATGGCGACGCCCGTCGTCTTGCGCGCCGTCATCGGCTCGATGCCGAGCAGGGCGCCCACCACCATGGTCTGCAGCGGCAGGGTCGACAGGGCCAGGCTCGCGCGCGCCGCCGTCGTGTAGGCCATGGCGACGTTGTAGAGCACGAAGAACAGCCCGAAGTAGGCGACGCCGAGGCCGGCGACGGCGGCGCGGTCGCCGCGCTGCGGCCAGCGTGCCTTCAGGGCCAGCGCGACCGGCAGAACGCACAGGAAGCCGATGCCCCAGCGCAGGATGGCGAGCGTCACGGCATCGGCGCTGCCGACGAGGTAGCGCGTGAGCGCCGCCGCGGTGCCGCCGAGGCAGCTCGAGACGACCGCGATCAGGACGCCCAGCGTTTCGCCCAATGCTCGTCTCCCAAGGCGTGTCTCCGCGTGTGCCGGCTCGCGAGTTGTGCAAAGGTCACGATCAGCGTCGTCGAGGCAACTACCTGGCAGGTACTCATGGGCCAGCAGCCGAACTTTGCCGGCATGTTGCGGTGGTGGCGCGCGCGCCGCGGCCTGTCGCAGCTCGAGCTCGCGGGACGCGCGGGCATCTCGCAGCGGCACCTCAGCTTCCTCGAGCTCGGCCGCTCCGCGCCGAGCCGGCCTATGGTGGTGCGGCTGGCGGAAGCGCTGGGCGTGCCGCTGCGCCAGCACAACGCCCTGCTGCTCGCCGCCGGCTTCGCGCCGGCCTGGCGCGAGAGCGCGCTCGACGCCCCGGAGCTGGCGCAGGCGCTCCAGGCGGTCGACTACATGCTGGGCCAGCAGGAGCCCTTCCCGGCGGTCGTCGTCGACCGGCACTGGAACCTGCTCAGAGCCAACGGCGGTGCCGCCCGGCTGGTGGAGTTTCTGGTCGGGCCACTGGCGCCGGGCGCCGCCGTCAACCTCGCCGATGCCTTGGTCGCGCCCGACGTGCTGCGGCCCTATCTCGTCAACTGGGCCGAGGTGGTGCGCTACTTCATCCGCAGCGTCGAGGCCGACGCGGCCGCCGACGGCAGCGACGCAACCAGCGCGTTGCTCGACCGCCTGCTCGGCTACGACGGGGTGCGCCGGGCTCTCGAGGCGCCGCCGCCCGAGTCTGCCGCCGCGCCGGTGCTGGCGATGCATTTCCGCAAGGGTGAAACGCGGCTGGCGCTGTTCACCACCATCGCCACGCTCGGCACGCCGCAGGACGTGACGCTGCAGGAGCTGCGCATCGAGAGCTTCTTCCCCATGGACGGCACTACCACGAGCCTTCTGCGCGGATGGGCGGCCAAGGCGAAGCGCAAGCGCTCGCCCGCGCCGGCGTTGATTGACCCTGCGGCGGGCCGTCGCCCTACTGCAGCTTGCGGCGGACCTGGGTGCGCGGCGCGGCGCGCGTCTGCGGCGCCGGCGCGTCCTCCTCGAACAGCTCGACCAGCTTGTCGGTCATGGCGCCGGCCAGCTCCGAGGGGTCGGTGATGGTGACGGCGCGGCGGTAGTAGCGCGTCACGTCGTGGCCGATGCCGATGGCGATCAGCTCCACCGACGAGCGCGTCTCGATCTCCTCGATCACCTGGCGCAGGTGCCGCTCCAGGTAGCACCCGGTGTTGACCGACAGCGTGGAGTCGTCGACCGGCGCGCCGTCGGAGATCATCATCAGGATGCGCCGGCGCTCGGGCCGCGCCAGCAGCCGGCGGTGGGCCCACGACAGCGCCTCGCCGTCGATGTTCTCCTTCAGGAGACCCTCGCGCATCATCAGGGCGAGCGAGCGCTTGGCGCGGCGCCAGGGGGCATCCGCCGGCTTGTAGATGATGTGCCTCAAGTCGTTGAGGCGTCCGGGGTTGGCCGGCTTGCCGGCGGCGAGCCACGCCTCGCGCGCCTGCCCGCCCTTCCACGCCCTGGTGGTGAAGCCCAGGATCTCCACCTTCACGCCGCAGCGCTCGAGCGTACGGGCGAGGATGTCGGCGCAGCAGGCCGCCACCATGATCGGGCGGCCGCGCATGCTGCCCGAGTTGTCGAGCAGCAGCGTCACCACCGTGTCGCGGAAATCGGCGTCGCGCTCGTGCTTGAACGACAGCGGGTGCAGGGGGTCGGTGATGACGCGGGTGAGGCGGGCGACGTCGAGCACGCCCTCCTCGAGGTCGAAGTCCCAGGCGCGGTTCTGCTGTGCCATAAGCTTGCGCTGCAGCTTGTTGGCGAGCCGCGCCACGGCCCCCGACAGGTTGCGCAGCTCCTTGTCCAGGAAGGTGCGCAGGCGCTCGAGCTCGTCCGGGGTGGAGAGGCTCTCGGCGGCCACTTCCTCGTCGTTGGCGCGGCTGAACACCTTGTAGCCGAACGCCTCGGGGTTATCGAGAACGTTGTAGTTGGGCCGCCACGGCTCGCGCGCGTCGGCCATCTCCTCGCCGTCGGCATCGGCATCGAACTGGTCGGCGTCGGCATCCTGGGCGGCGTCCGTGGTGTCGCCCTCCTCGCCCTCGCCGCGCTGCTCGTCGCTGGCCTCGTCCTGGCTGTCCTGGCCCTCCGAGGTCTCGTCCGAGCTCTGCTCGCCGCTCTCGGGCTCCTGCTCGTCGTCCTCGCCCTCCTCGCGCTCGCCCTCCGAGAGCTCGTCGGAGAGATCCAGCACCTTGAGCAGATCGCGCAGCTGCCGGCCGAACGTCTCCTGGTCCTCGCACAGCTTGTCCATGCGCGCGAGCGTGCGCCCGGCCCGCTCCTCGATCCACGGGCGCCACAGGTCGACCATCGCCTTGGCGCTGGCGGGTGGAGGCGCGCCGGTCAGGCGCTCGCGCACGATCAGGGAAAGGGCGTCCTCGAGCGGGGCGTCGGCCCGCTCGGTGATCTCGGCATAGCGGCCGTGGCCGTACTGGTCCTCCACGCGCGCGGTCAGGTTGGAGGCCATGCCCGGCATGCGGTTGGCACCGAGCGCCTCGATGCGCGCCCGCTCCACCGCCTCGAACACCGCCCGCGCCGGCCCTGCCTTCGGCGCCAGGCGCGCGTGCAGCTTCACGTCGTGGCAGGCGGCGGTGAGCGCCAGGCTGTCGGCCCAGCCGCGGATCACCGCCACCTCGCGCATGGAGGGCACCCGCGAAGGCTCGGGCAGCTGCACCAGCTTGCCGTCGATCTCGGGCTTGCCGGGTGCGTAGCTCACCTGCACCTCGCCGTCACCGGCAATGGCGCGCACGCACAGCCCCAGCACCCGCTTGAAGGGCTCGGCCGGCGATTCTTTGCGGTTCGAGCCGGACGCCATCGTCTGCGAAGACCCTCTAGTTCAGCGCCACGTTGACCGAGCTCTCGGGCAGCTCCTCGCCGATGCAGCGCTGGTAGAACTCGGCCACCAGCGGCCGCTCGAGCTCGTCGCACTTGTTGAGGAAGGTGACGCGGAAGGCAAAGCCCAGGTCACCGAAGATCTCCGCGTTCTCGGCCCAGGTCAGCACCGTGCGCGGGCTCATGACGGTGGAGAGGTCGCCGTTCATGAAGGCGGAGCGCGTGAGGTCCGCCACCCGCACCATGTTGGAGACGATCTTGCGCTTGGCCTCGCTCTTGTTGAAGCCCTTGGCCTTGGCGAGGACGATGCGCGTCTCCTCGTCGTGCGGCAGGTAGTTGAGCGTGGACACGATCGACCAGCGGTCCATCTGCCCCTGGTTGATCTGCTGCGTGCCGTGATAGAGGCCCGAGGTGTCGCCGAGCCCGATGGTGTTGGTGGTGGCGAACAGCCGGAACGCCGGATGCGGCCGGATCACTTTCGACTGGTCGAGCAGGGTGAGCTTGCCCGACTGCTCCAGCACGCGCTGGATGACGAACATGACGTCGGGGCGGCCGGCGTCGTACTCGTCGAAGCACAGCGCGGTGTTGGTCTGCAGCGCGTAGGGCAGGATGCCCTCGCGGAACTCGGTGACCTGCTTGCCCTCCTTGAGCACGATCGCGTCCTTGCCGACGAGGTCGATGCGGCTCACGTGGCTGTCGAGGTTCACACGGATCAGCGGCCAGTTGAGACGCGCCGCCACCTGCTCGACGTGGGTCGACTTGCCGGTGCCGTGGTAGCCCTGGATCATCACGCGGCGGTTGTGCTTGAAGCCGGCGAGGATGGCGAGCGTCACCTCGCGGTTGAACACGTAGTCGTTGTCGGTGTCGGGCACGTGATCATCGGCCTTGGAGTAGGCAGGCACCTCCAGGTCGGTGTCGATGCCGAAGAGCTGACGAACGGACACCTTCATGTCCGGCAGGCCGGGCACCCCGGCTTGGGCTTGGGCTGGCATATCGTTTCGTTTCCGGATTGTGATCCCCGGTGCTCGGCGGAGGGCCGCACCGGCTCGGCTGCTCGTTAGAACGCTCGGCTTAGGCCTCAGACCAGCCCAGCTTGTTTCAGATAGTTATAAGCTTGGATGATTTCGCGCAACTTGTCTTCGGACCTTTTGTCTCCGCCGTTGGCATCCGGGTGGTGGCGCTTGACCAACTGCTTGAACCTTGCCTTGATCTCGTGGCGCTCCGCCTCATGCGTCAGGTCGAGGGCCTCTAGTGACTTGAGTTCCAAGGGCTTGAGCGACCGGCGGTGGTTTCCGGGACGCGCCGATTGCCAGCCGAAGAACCCGTGCGGATCGCTGAATCGGCCGCCCAGGCCGCCCATCCCCAGCCCATGGCGCGTGCCATGGGCCCACGAGTTGGCGCCCACCTTCCAGGTCGGGCGGTGCCCGGTCACGCTGTCCTTCTGGTAGGCTTCGACCTCGGCGTTGCTCATGCCGGCGAAGTAGTTGTAGGAGGCATTGAAGGCGCGCACGTGCTCCAGGCACAGGAGAAGGTACTCGCCTTCGTGCCCGCGTCCTTTCGGCGCCCGGTGCGTACCCGACTGGGTGCAGCCCTTCCACTGGCAAACCGGGCCGTCTTCACGCACGACCCTGTCGAGGTCGGGCTTGACGCGCACGCAGTCGAAATATTTCGAGTCGAGCTTCATTGCCGTCCAGTATGTGCGCAAGCCGTCCCGCGCACAAGGGAGCGGTCGACGAGCGTTGCGCGATTGCGACGGCTGTTGTAGCTCCGCCGCCGAGGCAACCGTCCGGGCAGGCCGGGCGAGGGGAGTCTTCCGCATGTCCGTCGAGGCTACGATCCGCGCCAAGCTCACGAAGGCTCTCGCGCCCGAGCGCCTGGATGTCGTGAACGAGTCGCATCTGCACGCCGGTCACCGCGACGCTCCCGGCACGGGCGAGAGCCACTTCCGGGTCGTCGTCGTGTCGGCCGCATTCGCCGGCAAGTCGCGCCTGACGCGCCACCGGCTCGTCAACGAGGTGTTGGCCGACGAGCTCGCGGGCAAGGTGCACGCCTTGGCCCTCGATCTGCAGGCTCCGGGAGAAACCAACAAGGGATGATGCGGCGCCGTTGCCCTGCGGATCGTCGGTCCGCTTACAAGAGATAAGGTGATGGCGGCGAAAAACAAGCGACCCCGCATCGCCTGCCGAAGCAGACGAGCGGGGCCGCGGGATCGGTCTCAGCCGTGGGTGGCGATCACCACCAGCGGCGGCACCAGCGACGGCAATGCCAATGGCCGTGGCGGCGCCAGCAGCGGCGCCAGCAACGTGCCTGTTCCACTTGGCTTTGCTCCGCGCCGAGTGTCTTGAGCCCGTCGAGCGAGCCGGTGGCAGGGGCGGCCTGAGCCGCGCCGCAGACCATGAGCGCACCCACGGCCGCGCCGGCCAGCGACAGTAAGAGTTTACGATTCATCCTGAGCTCCATCTTTTTCGCCTTGGGACCTAATCGGCGCAAGTCCGGTCCGGGGCCGACCCCACAACTTCGGAGACGACTCCGAATGAGGCGCGCACTTCGGCGTCCAGGCTACTGAGTTGCCCCGATGAGGCAATGATCGCGGCTGGCACATGAACGTGAAATGAATGCCGGGCCCGTCGGCGTCGTGCCCCGTAGGATGATCGCGGGCCGTCAGCCCGCTTCCATCGCATCGCTTTCGGTGCTGCTGCCGGGCCGCTTCTGTTTGCTTCCGCGCCGCGGACGAATGCGGATGGCGGTGATCTTGTTGCGGCTCTTGCGCAGGATCTCGAAGCGATAGCCGTAGAACGTGAACGCCTGCCCCGGCTCCGGAATCGTCTGCGCCTCATGGATGACGAGGCCTGCGACCGTGGTCGCCTCGTCGTCGGGCAAGTCCCAGTCCATCTGGCGGTTGAGATCGCGGATCGCCACCGTGCCGTCGACGTTGACCGAGCCGTCTGCCTGCACGCGCACGCCGGCGTCCTGCACGTCGTGCTCGTCGGCGATCTGGCCCACGATCTCCTCCAGGATGTCCTCGAGGGTGATGAGGCCCTGCACCTCGCCGTACTCGTCGACGACGAGAGCGAGCTGGGCCTTGCGCCTGAGGAACTCGTTGAGCTGGTCGGCCACGCTGGTGGTCTCGGGTACGAACCAGGGCGGCGCCGCCAGCCCCTTCACGTCGATCTTTCCCACCTCCCAGCCGGCGCGCGCCAGCGCCACCAGCAGGTCCTTGCTGTGCACCACGCCGACGATGTTCTCCGGTTCGTCCTTCCACAGAGGAATGCGCGTGTGCTGGCTTTTCAGCACCTCGTCCACCACCTTCTCCGGCGGATCGTCGATGTCGATGGTCTGCATCTTGGTGCGATGTACCATGATGTCGAGCACCTGCAGGCTTCGCAGGTCCAGCACGCCGCCCAGCATGGCCGCATCGCCCTTGGCGACCGCACCGCCGATGGTCTGCAGCTCGATGGTGCCGCGGATCTCTGCGTGCGCCGCCAGGATGTTGGCATCGTCGTCCCGTCGCGTGGGCGTCAGCTTGAAGATCTGGCGGACGACGAACTGGATGGCGAGCGTCGCCGGCGAAAGGGCAACCACGATTGCGCGCATGATGGGGGCGACCAGCAGCGCCATGCGGTCGGCATAGGCGAACGCGTAGGTCTTGGGCAGCACCGAGGAGAAGATCACGATCAGCACGGTCACGATGGCCGTGGCGTAGGCGACGCCGGCCGGGCCGACGAGAATGACGGCGAGGCCGGTTGCCAGCGAGGCCGCCAGCACGTCGACCAGGGTGTTGCCGAGCAGCACGGCCCCGATCAGCCTCTCGGGTTGGCGCAGCAGGCGATTGACGAGCGCGGCCCTGGGGTTGGCTTCCTGCTCCAGCGCGTGCATGCGGGCGCGCGAGGCGGCCGTCAGCGCCGTCTCACTGCCGTTGAAGAAGGCGGAGAGAAACAACAGCAACAGGATGGCGGCGAGGATCAGAGCGACATCGATGGTCATGGCTTGCCGTCCGCGAAACGTCTTGCGGGAGCGAACTCCTCGGGTCGGGTGCCGAACGGGACGTGCAGCGCCGCGCGCAGGCCGATGTCGTCCCATTGCATGCCGGCACCGAGGGCGCGCGTGCGCGCCAGCTCGGCGGAGCGGGCCTGCGTGTGGTCGGTGAGCGGCCGCTCCTGCGCCTCCCAGCGCTGCAGCGAGGCTGCGATATCCGATCCGCTCGTTACGATCTCCGCCAGGCTCAGCGCGTTCATCATGGCGAGGCAGGCGCCCTGTGCGAGCGTCGGCGGCAGGGCGTGCGCGGCATCGCCGATGACGGCGACGCGTCCCGCCGACCAGCGGTCGAGCCGCGTGGTCTCGTATACGTCGTAGCGCCCCCGGTCGCCGATCGTCTCGATCGCCGGCCTCAGCATGGGAAACACGCTTCCCCACACCGCCGGGTTGATCGGCAGCGTCGCCGCCTCCTTGTCGTCCCGCGGCGCCATCATGGCGAAATAGAGCCTTCCGGCCTCGCAGGGCGCATAGAGAATGCGCAGCGTGCGCGGCTCGAAGGCCCAGAAGTCGATCACGTGCTCCCAGTCGCCGCCGACGAAGGGAGCGCGGTCGACCAGCACCCGCACGATGCCGTCCTGGTACTTGTGGCGCTTCACGTCGAACGGCAGGGAATCGCGCACCGCCGAGCGCACACCGTCGGCGGCGATGACGAGGTCCGCCTCGAGGCGGCGCCCGCCGGCCAGCTCGAGCACGCCCTCCGGACGGGCCCCGACCGCTTCGGAGCTGGTGACGATCTCGATGCCCTCCCGCCGCGCCGAGGCGATGATGGCAGAGTAGAGATGCTGCCGGGTCATGGTCTGCAAGAGGAAGCGGTTGGCGCCGTTGATCCTCTGGAAGCTGACGTTGACGCCGTTGCGGCGCGTCTCGTAGCCCGGCGCCTGGTGCGCGCCGTTCGCCACGTCGTCGTAGGCGCCGATCGCCTGCAGCACGCGCTGGCCGTTCTCCCAGATGAAGATGCCGGCGCCGAAGGCGCGCAGCTCGGCTTCCTTTTCGTGTACACGCACGCTCCAGCCGCGGCGCCGCAGCGCGATGGCGGCGGCGAGCCCGGCGAAACCGGCACCGGCAATTTCTGCATGCATCGCTCTGACCTTACCTCGAATGACCGCCGCGCCGCACCGGCGCGGACGCTGCGCGTGTGGAAAGCGGGCTCAGGTTCCGGCCGCCGCGATCTGGTGCTGCAGGAAGTCGGCCACGGTTGCTGCGGCCACGTCGCGGGTGATGAACGCTTCGCCGATGCCGCGGGCCAGGATCAGCGTGAGCCTGCCGTCGCGCACTTTTTTGTCCTGCCCCATGATGCGCAGCAGGGCCGCCGCATCCGGCCTGTCGCCGCCGGGGATGTCGGCGATGCGGGTCGGCAGGCCGAGGCCCGAGAAGTGGGACTCGACCCGGCCCACGCTGTTGCCGCCGATGTGGCCCAGCTCCTGCGAGAGGCGGAACGCCAGGCAGATGCCGACGGCCACCGCCTCGCCATGCAGCAGCCGGTCGGAGAAGCCGGCCCAGGCTTCCAGGGCATGGCCGAAGGTGTGGCCGAGGTTGAGTAGCATGCGGTCGCCGGTCTCGGTCTCGTCGCGGGCGACGATGGCGGCCTTGCCGGCGACGGCGGCGGCGATGGCGCGCGACAGTGCCGCCGTCTCCCGGCCGAGGACGGCCGGCGCGTTCTGCTCGAGCCACGCAAAATAGGCGGCATCGCCGAGCAGGCCGTACTTGGCAGCCTCGACGTAGCCCGCCCTGAGCTCGCGCGCCGGCAGCGTGGCGAGCGTGTCGGTGTCGGCCAGCACCAGGGCCGGCTGATGGAAGGTGCCGACGAGGTTCTTGCCCTGCGGCGTATTGATGCCGGTCTTGCCACCCACAGAGGAGTCGACCTGCGCCAGCAGCGTGGTCGGCACCTGCACGAAACGCAGGCCGCGGCGCACGATGCTGGCGGCGAAGCCTGCGAGGTCGCCGATCACGCCACCGCCCAGCGCGATGACGAGGTCGCGCCGCTCGAGCCCCGTCTCGAGCAGGCGCTCACACACCGCCGACAGCCGTGCGAAGCTCTTGGTCGCCTCTCCCGGCGGCAGAACGACCGTGCCGGCATGGCGCCCGGCGGCCTTCAGGCTCGCCTCCAGCGGCCCCAGGTGGCGCGCGGCGACGTTGGCGTCCGTGACGATGCCGCACTTGCCGGCCTCGAGCCGTCCGCCGATGAGATCGGCCGCGCGCGGCATCAGGCCGGGCCCGATCAGCACGTCGTAGGCACGCGCGCCGAGGGCGACCTCGATGGTCACGCACCCTGGCTCGTTCCCTGCCCCGCGGTCTGGAGGCTGTGGCCCACCGGCGCCGCTCATGGCGTATCGTCCGCCGGCATCGCAGGCTGCTGCCCGATCGCCGCGTCGGCAGCCGCGAGCAGAGGGCTTGCCGCGAGCGCGTCGATGATCTCGCCAATGATGGTCTCATGCGGCAGGTCGCGGCTCTCCACGGTGACGTCGGCGGTGGCGTAGACGGGATAGCGCGTCTCCATCAGCCGGCGCATGGCGCCCTCGGGATCGTTCTGCAGCAGCGGGCGGTTGTTCCTCTTGAGCACGCGGCGCATGAGCACGGGCAGCTCCGCCTTGAGCCAGATGGAGATGCCGGACTGCCGGATGTTCTCCTGCGTCTCGGCCACCATGAAGGCGCCGCCGCCCGTGGCCAGCACCTGCGGGCCCTGGCGGAGCAGGCGCGCGATCACCTTGCGCTCGCCGTCGCGGAAGTAGGGCTCGCCGTGGTCCTTGAAGATGTCCGTGATGGGCTTGCCGGCCGCCTTCTCGATCTCCTCGTCGGCATCGACGAAGGGCAGGCCCAGCCGGGCGGCCAGCCGGCGCCCGACGGCCGACTTGCCGCTGCCCGGCATGCCCACCAGCACCAGCGAGCGCGTCCCGAGCCGGGCCCGGATGCCGCGTATCGCCTCGGTCAGCTCGGCCTCGCTTTTGCGTCGTATGCCGAATCGGATCATTTCTTCCTCATGCCTTCCCCGCGAAGCCCGCGGCCGTCCCACGGTCCGGCGGAGAGCGAGGCCTCGTCGCTGCGCATGCCGCCGCTGACCGGCCCGACCTGGCGGGCGCCGCCGGTGGATTGCCTGCGTCTGCGGCCCAGACATAATCGCGTCAACTTGCGTGGGGAACATAGCTGGCAAGGAGCAGCTTCGCCAAATGCCAAGCCTCTTTCGGTTTCTCGTGGTCGCGGGGATCCTGGGCGCGGTCGTCTATGGCGGGCTGTATGCGATCCAGGCGTTCCTCGAGCCCGTGCCGAAGGAGACGGCTACCCCCGTGCCAGGCGTCAAGGTCCGGCGCTAGCGTCCCGGCCCTCCCGCCGCGGCATCGGCTGTCGAACAGCCATGCTCCCTGCCCGCCGCAGCGCTGATGTGAAGGTGGCCGTGCTGGCACTGGGCGTGGCGCTGGCTGCCGGCTCGCCGTCCTTGGCTCAGGACAGCTGGAGCCGGCCGCGGCCGGGCGAGAGCACCAGGCCCGCGCCGGCGCGCGAGCAGGGCGTGTCGCCCTCCCGACCTTCGCCGCCCGCTTGGGGTGCGCCGCGCCCCTCCACGGTGGAGCGCAGCGAGCTTGCGCCCATCATGGCGCCCGACGCGTCGGGGCTGCCGCTCGAGCTCTGGCGCGGCCTCGATCTCAAGTCCCTCGAGGAGCTGTTGACGGGGCTCGAGCTGCCGCCGCGCTCGCCTGCCGTTCATCAGATGTGGCGGCGCCTGCTGCTGGCATCGGCGACGCCGCCGGACGGTGCACCGAACGCCGAGCATTTCGTGGCACTGCGCCTCGAGGCGCTCTACCGCTCCGGCCTCATCGGCGACATGGAGACGGTGCTGAACGCCCATGGCGCCGGCGGCCCCATCGTCGATCTCCTGCGGGCCCGGCGCCAGATCGGCATCGGCCGGCGCGAGGACGGCTGCCGGACGATCAAGGCGCTGTCGGTGCCCGGCTCCGCCTTGCCCGGTCGCCTCAAGGGTGAGGCCCAGCTGCTGGCGGGATACTGCGCGGCGGTGGCGGGCGATGCGCACGCTGCCGGCCTCGCCGCCGAGCTGGCGCGCGAGGAGGGCGTCGAGGCCGACTTGCCGCTCGCGGTGCTCGCGGGCGTTGCCGACGGCACCAAGCCCAAGCTGGCGCTGCCGCAGCGGGTGCTGCTGCTCGACTACCGTTTCCTGGAGCTGCTCGGCCCCGTCGATGCCCTGCAGGTCTTCGACAAGGCCGAGCCGGCGCTGCTCACCGTGCTCGCCGGCGACACCGGCGCCGATGCCCGCGTGCAGATCGCCGCGGCCGAAGCCTCGTTGCGCCTCAACGCTCTGTCGCCGGAGACGGTCGCCGAGGTCTATCGCCGGCAATCGCTGCCGCAGGTGGACCATGCCGACCCGACTGCACGGGGCGCCGACCCGCTGCTGCGCCGCGCCCTTTACTTCAAGGCCATCGAGGTCGCCCGCGCCCCCGATCAGCGGGCGAGGTTCCTGCGTGCCATCCTCGATGACGCCCGTCGGTCGGGCTTCCTCGCACAGATGGCGCGGGTGGTGTCGCCGCAGGCCGAGAGCCTGCGGCCGTCGCCGTCCGTCGCGGCCTTTGCCGAGACGGGCATCGAGGTGGCCCTGTCGGCGGATCGGTTCGATCAGGCACGCCGGTGGGCGGAGGTTGCCGGGCTCCACCACTGGCTGGCGCTGATCGACGTTGCCGACCCGGCGCGACGCGGCGGCCGGCCGCCGTCGCTGCGGGTCATGGAGGACCTGGCGGTGCGCGGCCAGCTGTCGCCCGCGACGCTGCACCGGCTGGCCACCGTGCTCGATGCCCTCGACATCGACGTACCGATCGGACTGTGGGATGCGGCCAGCCGGACCCCGCAGCCCGCTACCGGCTACCTGCCGGAGACCGGCGTGCTTGCGGCCCTCGCTCAGGCCGCCGCGAGCCGGGAGGTGGGCCGGACCATGCTCCTCGTCATGCGCAGCCTCGGCCCCGGCGGCCCCGAGGGCGCCAACGTGTTGGCGCTGGGCGATGCGGTCCGGGCCTTGAAGCGCGCCGGACTCGAGGCGGACGCCCGCCGGCTCGGCGTCGAGGCCCTGCTGGCGGTGTGGCCGCGCCGGCCGGCCAATTGAGGGGGGCGGCGTTGAGCACGGGCGTCGGGGATGGGCAGCACCTCGCGGCATTCCTCGAGATGATGGCGGCCGAGCGCGGGGCCGCGCCCAATACGCTCGAGGCGTACCGGCGGGACCTCGAGGACTTCCTCGGCTTCCTGCAGCGGCGCGGCGTGCCGCTCACCCGCGTCGGACGCGCCGAGGTCGGAGCCTATGTCCGCGGCCAGTCGGAGGTGGGGCTCGCCCCCTCCTCGCGGGCGCGCCGGCTGTCGGCCATCCGTCAGCTGTGCAAGTTCCTGGTGGGCGAGGGGGCCATGTCGGAAGACCCGACGCGCGGCATCGCGGGGCCGCGCCTGGGCCGGCCGCTGCCCAAGACGCTGTCGGTTGCCGAGGTCGACCGGCTGATCGAGGCGGCGCGCGCCCGCACCGGGACGACCAGGGGACGCGACCGCGTGCGGGCGCTGCGGCTCCACGCCCTGATCGAAACGCTCTACGCCACCGGCCTGCGGGTGAGCGAGCTCGTGTCGCTGCCGCGCTCGGTGCTCTCCGGCGACGGCCGCGTCCTCGGCATCAAGGGCAAGGGCGGGAGGGAGCGCATCGTGCCGCTCACACGTGCCGCCGTCGCGGCGCTGGAGCGCTACCTCAGCGTCGGGCGCGAAGGTGCGCACGACGTAGCGCCGATGCTGACCACCAAGTGGCTGTTTGCCTCGCGCGGCGCGCAAGGCCACCTGACGCGCCAGCGGCTGGCGCAGGAGCTCAAGGCGCTGGCCGAGGCGGCCGGTATCGATCCCGGCCGCGTCTCGCCGCACGTGCTGCGCCATGCCTTCGCCAGCCATCTGCTCGACCGCGGCGCCGACCTGCGCTCGGTGCAGCAGCTGCTCGGCCACGCCGACATTTCCACCACCCAGATCTATACCCACGTTCTGGAGGAAAGGCTGAGGAAGCTGGTGCTGGAGCATCATCCGCTGGCAGCGCGCAAGCGCGAGGGCTGATGCAGGCCCACATTGCGGAGATGTTTGGCCTGAATGTCTCCGCAGTCGCGAGCCGGGGCCGCTGCGGTTGTGTTAAGATGGCCTGGGACCAGCGCTTGACAGGCATGCCCCGGACGGGAATTGTCGTTCACAAACAAGCGATTGAGCGGCTCAAGGAAGGCAGCAGGCGTCGATGGACCGGCCCGTGACCGTGCGCACCTATCTCGACTTCGAGAAGCCGATCGCCGAGCTCGAGAGCAAGGCGAGCGAGCTCAGGGCGCTGAGCGACGACGACGGCACCATCTCCCTCACGGAGGAGGTGACCAAGCTGGAGCAGAAGGCCCATCAGGCGCTGGCCGACACCTACTCCAAGCTCACACCCTGGCAGAAGACGCAGGTCGCGCGCCATCCCGACCGGCCGCATTGCCTCGACTACGTGAGGGCACTGATCGAGGACTTCACGCCGCTGGCCGGTGACCGCTACTTCGCCGAGGACGCCGCCATCATGGGCGGTCTCGGCCGCTTCGAGGGCCGCTCGGTGGTGGTGATCGGCAACGAGAAGGGCTCCGACACCGAGAGCCGCATCAAGCACAATTTCGGCATGGCCCGGCCGGAAGGCTACCGTAAGGCGGTGCGCCTCATGGACCTTGCCGACAAGTTCAATCTGCCCGTGATCACCCTGGTCGACACGGCCGGTGCCTACCCCGGCATTGGCGCCGAGGAACGCGGCCAGGCGGAGGCCATCGCCCGCTCCACCGACCGTTGCCTGGCGCTCGGCGTGCCGATGGTGGCGGTCGTGATCGGCGAGGGCGGCTCGGGCGGGGCCGTGGCCATCGCCACGGCCAACCGCGTCCTCATGCTGGAGCACGCCATCTACACCGTGGCCTCGCCGGAAGCTGCCGCCTCCATCCTGTTCCGCGACTCGACCCGCGCCATCGATGCTGCGACCAGCATGAAGATCACCGCCCAGGACCTCAAAGCCTTGGGCGTCATCGATGTGATCATCCCCGAGCCGGTCGGTGGCGCCCACCGCGACCCGCCTCTGATTTTCAGGCACACCCGCGAGGCGGTCTCCAAGGCGCTCGCCGAGTTTGCCGGCATGGGCCCCGAGGCGGTCCGGCGCCAACGCCACGAGAAGTATCTCGAGATCGGGCGCAATCTGTAGTTGCATTTCACCGGACGTTACACGCCCAACTCGAGCCAGCCCCGGCAAGGGCTTCCGTCGCAGGTGGGGATTTGCGGCAACAGTGGGACTCCACCCGTGCCGGGGTGGGTTTTCTTCGCTTTTAAGCCGATGTTAACGTTTATGAATCATGGGTGATCGGCACACACCTGGGGCACAGCGTATGAGTCGGATCATCTCAGGGAGCTCGGCTGCTCGCGCCTGCCGCGCCGCCATGGCGCTGGCGGCAGCGTTTATGCTCGCCTCGTGCGGCAGCAGCACCAGCATCGACATCGCTCCGCACCTGCTGCCACTGCAGAAGGACACGATGATGCTGCTCGGTGCCAAGGGGATGGATGCCCAGGCGCCGATCTTCATCCGCATCTTCAAGGAGGAGTCGGAGCTCGAGCTGTGGAAGCAGCGCGACGACGGCCGCTTCTACCACTTCAAGACCTATCCCATCTGCAACTGGTCGGGCGACCTCGGCCCCAAGATCCGCTACGGCGACCGGCAGGCACCGGAGGGCTTCTATCGCATCACGCGCGAGCAGATGAACCCGGACTCGAAGTACCACTTGGCCATGAACCTCGGCTACCCCAACGCCTTCGACCGGGCGCACAAGCGCGACGGCGACTTCCTCATGATCCACGGCAAGTGCAGGTCGGCCGGCTGCTACGCCATGACCGATCCCCTCATGGAGGAGATCTACGCCATCGCCCGGGAGTCCTTTCTGGGCGGCCACGACAGCTTCCAGGTGCACGCCTTTCCGTTCCGCATGACCAAGGAAAACATGGCACGCTTCGCCAGCCACGAGGCGTATCCGTTCTGGCAGACCATCAAGGAGGC
>DASRDL010000003.1:0-6776 GCA_035652635.1 Hyphomicrobiaceae bacterium
CGCCACCGGGTTGCCCGGCAGGCCCAGCACCACCGTGTCGCCGATCTGGCCGAACGACATGGGCCGCCCCGGCTTGATGGCGAGCTGCCACATGTGCCGCTTGCCCAGCTGATCGAGGGCGGCCACCACGTGGTCCTCCTCGCCGCGGCTGGCACCGCCGGTGGTGATGATCACGTCGAAGGCGCGCGCGGCCTGCGCCAACCGCTCCTTCACCGCCGCCAGGTTGTCCGGAAACACGCCGAGATCGGTGGCGCGGGCGCCGGCTGCGGTGACGAGGGGTACGAGCATCGGCGCATTGGCATCGTGCACCTGGCCGATCTGGAGCGCCGCACCGGCGCGCACCACCTCGTCGCCGGTGGAGACGACGGCGACCTTCAGGCGCTCGAAGCAGTCCACCGCGCCGAAGCCCAGCGAGGCGAGCGCCGAGAGGTCCTGCGGCCGCAGCACCGCGCCGGGCGCGAGCACCGTCTCGCCGGCCTTTACGTCCTCGCCGGCCTTGCGCACGTTGGCGCCGCGCTTGAGCCCGCCGGGGACCGCCACCACCACCTCGCCGGCGACCGTGCCGGCGCGCACGTCCTCCTGCATGGCCACCGTGTCGTGGCCCTCCGGCATGACGGCGCCTGTGAAGATGCGCACGGCCGTCCCGGCCGGCGGCTTGCCGCTGAGCGCGTGCCCGGCGGCAGCCCGGCCGGCCACGGGAAGCTCGCTGCCCTTCGCCATGTCGTAGTCGGCGGAGGCGAAGGAGTATCCGTCGACGGCCGCGTTGGTGTGCGCCGGCACCGGCCGGGGCGCCAGCGCCGCCCGTGCCAGGATGCGGCCTGCGGCCTCCGACAGCGGAACGCTCTCCACCCCGGTGACGGGACGTACGCGCGCCTTCAGGATCGCCAGCGCCTCGCCATGGAGGAGCCGCTTGCGGTCGTGCGCGAAGCAGTCGTCGAGGAGCTTGCTGGGAGCGTTCGCCATCACGTCGCCATTTAATCACAGCCTTCCAACAAGCGTCATCCCCGAGGACAGGACGCAAGAGGGGTTTCACGCCGCCGGCGCGCAGCCCTTCTCCCCTCGGGGAGAAGGTGGCCCGAAGGGCCGGATGAGGGGGTCTTTGGCTGCGCCGTGCACCGAGAAGTGGCCCCTCACCAGTTCGGCCGAGTGACTTACGGCCGCGCCATCGATGTCGTGCTCGGTGTCCAGGGCCAAGCACGCGACCGTAAGTCATGGCCTCACGTCCTCTCCCCCGAGGGGAGAGGGGCGCGGACTGCGGACGGCTATCCTACCGCGCGGGCATGACCTTGTTGCCCGACATGCGCGACGCGGCTATTGTGCCGCGCCATGTCGCTGACCGTAGCTGAGCTGATCGCCGCGCCGATTATAGGCCCGGTCGCCTGAGGGCGTCCGGGACACCTCGCGTGCATTCCACCCATCCGATCGGCTGAACGAAGACGGCATCCAATGGACACCAAGACGACCGCGCGCGACTGGAGCGCGACCCTGTTCCTGCCCCAGACCACCTTTCCCATGCGGGCGGGCCTGCCGCAGATGGAGCCCAAGCTGCTCGAGCGCTGGGCGAAGCTCGGCCTCTACCACCGCCTGCGTGCGGCCGCCAAGGGGCGCCCCAAGTTCATCCTGCACGACGGGCCCCCTTACGCCAACGCCAACATCCACATGGGGACCGCGCTCAACAAGATCCTCAAGGACATCGTCACCCGCTCGCAGCAGATGCTGGGTTTCGATTCCAACTACGTGCCGGGCTGGGACTGCCACGGGTTGCCCATCGAGTGGAAGATCGAGGAGCAGTACCGCGCCAGGGGCCAGGACAAGGACACCGTCCCGGTCAACGAGTTCCGCAAGCAGTGCCGCGCGTTCGCCCAGCACTGGATCGGCGTGCAGCGCGAGGAGTTCAAGCGGCTGGGCGTGGAGGGCGACTGGGAGCACTACTACTCGACCATGGCCTACCGCGCCGAGGCCATCATCGCCTCCGAGCTCATGAAGTTCGCCATGAACGGCGCGCTGTTCCGCGGCTCCAAGCCGGTGATGTGGTCGGTGGTGGAGAAGACCGCGCTGGCGGAAGCGGAGGTGGAGTACCAGGACTACACATCCGATACGGTGTGGGTGAAGTTTCCCGTCGTTGGACGTGACTTTGACAAGGATGGCAATGTCGTTCCGGCTAGCGGATGGCTCAAGGAAGCCTGTGTAGTAATCTGGACTACTACCCCCTGGACGATCCCGGGAAATCGAGCGGTTTCCTACTCGAGGAAAATTGCCTATGCGCGAATCACGACGCGCAAAGTCGACCGCAGATTGCCGGTCACAGCAGCAGACCTTACGTCGGAGGAAGTGGAGCAGGCGCGCCTTGATGGTGTCTCTTTGCAGGAGCGCGTAGATAGCATCAATGCAATTCTGGCAGAACAGAAGTTGGTCCACGATAGGCTTGGCTCGGTCACTTTTATTTTGGCTGATCGTCTGTATCCCAGTTTTCGCCGAGAGCTGGCGAGACAATGGAAACTACCAGAGCTGAGCACCCGTGCATTTGAGTATGAGCCCATCCCGGTAGAGCTGCTCGAAACCTTGGTGTGCGCTCATCCGCTAAAGGGGGTAGGTGGCGACTACACCTTCCCCGTCCCCCTGCTCGCTGGCGACCACGTCACCGACGAGGACGGCACAGGCTTCGTGCACACGGCGCCCGGTCACGGCCGCGAGGACTTCGACATCTGGATGGAGTATGCGCCGCAGCTGAAAGCGCGCGGCATCGATACCGCCATCCCCTTCACCGTCGATGCGGACGGCCGCTTCACCAAGGAGGCGCCGGGGTTCGAAGGCAAGCGCGTCATCGACGAGAAGGGCAACAAGGGTGACGCCAACGAGGCGGTCATCAAAGCGCTCGGTCCCGTGAACGAGGGTGGGACAGGGATGCTGATCGCCCGCAGCCGCCTCAAGCACCAGTATCCGCACTCCTGGCGCTCCAAGAAGCCGGTGATCTTCCGCAACACGCCGCAGTGGTTCATCGCCATGGACAAGCCGCTCACGGGCGGAGCCGCCGGCAACCGCACCCTGCGCGAGCTGGCGCTCGCCGCCATCGAGGAGACGGAGTTCGTGCCGGCCATGGGGCGCAACCGGCTGCGCGGCATGGTGCAGTCCAAGCCCGACTGGGTGATCTCGCGCCAGCGCGCCTGGGGCGTGCCCATCACCGTGTTCCAGCACAAGGACACGGGCGAGGTCATCCCCGGTCCGCAGTTTGCCAAATCGGACGAGCTGATGGCGCGCATCCGTGCCGCCATGATCGAGCGGGGCGCGGATGCCTGGTTCGACGCCGGGGCGCGCGAGCGCTTCCTCGCCGGCCTCGTCGCCAATCCGGCCGAGTGGGAGCAGGTCACCGACATCCTCGACGTGTGGTTCGATTCAGGCAGCACCCACACCTTCACGCTGGAGGACCCCGAGGCCTTCCCGCAGCTCGCCGGCATCGTGCGCCAGCGCGACGGCGGCCGCGACCGGGTCATGTACCTGGAAGGCTCCGACCAGCACCGCGGCTGGTTCCAGTCCTCGCTCCTGGAGTCCTGCGGCACGCGCGGCCGGGCGCCGTTCGACATCGTGCTGACCCACGGCTTCCTGCTCGACGAGAAGGGCGAGGAGAAGATGTCGAAGTCCAAGGGCAACGCCCTGTCGCCCCAGGAGGTGATGAAGACCACCGGCGCCGACATCCTGCGGCTGTGGGTGGCCTCCTCCGACTACTCGAGCGACATCCGCTTCGGGCCCGCCATCCTGCAGGGCACCACCGAGGCCTACCGCAAGCTCAGGAACACGCTGCGCTGGATGCTGGGCATGCTGGCGCACCACGACGGGAAGGCGGGCGTCACCGAGAAGGACATGCCGGAGCTGGAGCGGCTGATGCTGCATCGGCTCTCCGAGCTCGACCAGCTCATCCGCGAGGCCTACGCGGCCTACGACTACAAGCGCGTGGTGGCGGCGCTGTCGCACTTCATGAATACGGACCTGTCCGCGTTCTACGTCGACATCCGCAAGGATGCGCTCTACTGCGAGCCCTACTCGTCGGCCAAGCGGCGAGCGGCGCTCGCCACCATCGAGCACATCTTCCGTTCGACCTGCGTGTGGCTGGCGCCGCTCTTGTGCTTCACCGCCGAGGAGGCGTGGCAGGCGCGCTATCCCAGCGCGGACGGCTCGGTGCACCTGGAGGTGTTCCCGACCATCCCGGCCGCCTGGCGCGACGAGGCGCTGGCGGCCCGGTGGGAGAAGGTGAAGCGCGTGCGGCGCGTGGTGACGGGCGCGCTCGAGATCGAGCGGGCGGCCAAGCGCATCGGTGCCTCGCTGGAAGCGGCACCGCAGGTGTTCATCGCCGATCCCGAGCTGACGGCGGCGCTGACGGGCGTCGATCTGGCCGAGGTGTGCATCACCTCCGCCATCGAGGTGGTGGCGGGCGCGCCGCCGGCCGGCGCCTTCACGCTCCCCGACGTTGCCGGCGTCGGCGTGGTGCCGAAGCGCGCCGAGGGCAAGAGGTGCGCGCGCTCCTGGCGCATCACCAAGGACGTGGGCTCCGATCCGGAGTTCCCGGAGCTGTCGGCACGCGATGCCGCCGCCGTGCGCGAGTTCGACGCGCGCGCGGCGTAGGGCGCAAAAGGCGTCAGCCGCATTGCGCCGATCTTCGAGCAAGTCGGTGCTATGCGCTCCGCTTTTGCACCCTACGCCCTACGACTTTGGCACCCAGGCCTTGCCGAAGACCGGCTCCTTGTAGGGCGTGGGCGGCAGCTGCCAGGCGCCGGTGGCGGGGGGACGCACCTCGGCATCGACGTGCACGTCGAGCAGGAACGGCTTGTTGGCCGCCACCGCCGCCTCGAGCGCACCCTTGAAGTCCTCGGACCTGGTGATGGTGAGGGCATCGACGCCGCTGGCCCTGGCCCAGCCGGCGAAGTCGGGGTTGTATGGCCGGTTGTTGGCGCCCGAGTGGAACATGGTGCCGAGCTCGCGGCCGCCGAACATGCCGAGCTGGATGTCGCGGATGGATACCCAGCCGAAGTTGTTCCAGATCACCCAGACCACCGGGATCTGATACTCCACCGCCGTGCACAGCACGTGCGGCACCATGGTGAAGCTGCCGTCGCCGACGATGGCCACACACGGTCGGTCCGGTGCCGCCAGCTTGGCGCCCAGCACGCCGGCGGCACCGAAGCCCATGCCCGAAAAACCCCATGAGTTGAGCATGGTCTGGGGCCGCCGCGCCTTCCAGAACTGCATGTACCAGTTGTGGTTGACGCCGACGTCGCAGGCGAGCACCGCATCGGCGGGCAGCACCGCCTGGCAGTCGGCCACCACGCGCTCGGGGCGGATCGGCGAGGTGTGCAGCTCGAAGTTGGGGGCGACGAATTTCTCCCACGCCGCGCGCCACATCTCGATGTCCTCGTGCCACTGCCCCAGCGCCCCCTCGCGCCGTGCCGGCCGGCGCTCGAGCTCGGCCAGCAGCTGGCGCAGGAAGGTGCGCGCATCCGCCAGGACGGCGAGGTCGGGCGGGTAGTTGCGGCCGAGCTCGTCGTTGTCGACGTCGACGTGGATGAGCTTGGAATGCGGGAAGTTCCACGAGTAGCCGGGCAACCACGACGAGGCCGAGCGGTCGTCGAAGCGGGCGCCGATGGCGATGACGAGGTCGGCTCGGCGGCCCGCCTCGTTGGCGGGATAGGCGCCGTTGCGGCCGATGAAGCCGAGCGACAGGGGATCGGTCATGTCGAGGCAGCCCATGCCGTTGGGCGAGGAGATGACCGGCAGGCGCAGCTTGTGGGCGAGCTCGGTGAGCTCCTTGGAGGCCTCCGCCAAGGTCACGCCGTGACCGATGAAGATCACCGGGCGCTGTGCCGCCAGGATCATGTCGAGCGCGCGCGCCACCTCGTCGGGCGCAGCGCCGCTGCGCTGCGTGCCGAGGCGCGGCGAGACGGGGGGAAGCTCGACGTCGTCCTCCTCCTGGAACACGTTGAAGGGGATGTCGACATTCACCGGCCCCGGCCGGCCGGACAGCATGGCGGTGGTGGCCTGGCGCAGGGCGAGCGGCAGCATGTCGACGCGCGTCGGCTGAAAGCTGCGCTTGACCACGGGGCGGATGATGTTGGGAAAGTCCGCCTGGAAGTGCTTGTTGATCTCCTGGAACGGGCTGCGGTTGAACTGCTGGGTCGGCACGTTGGCGGTGATCGCCAGCAGCGCGGACGAATCCGACAGCGCCACCTGCAGGGCCATGACGATGTTGCAGGAGCCCGGTCCGCAGGAGGTGAGGGTGGCCACCGGCTCGTGGCGCACGCGGAAATAGGCATCCGCCATGTGGGCGGCGACCTGCTCGTGGCGGGGCGACACCAGCTTGATGCGGTCGCGCGCGCCATAGAGCGCATCGAGCAGCCCGACGTTGCCGTGCCCGCAGATACCGAACACGTAGGGGATCTTGTTCCTGATCAGGTGCTCCGTGATCAGGTCGGCACCCTTCATGCGGGGCATGCGCATCCTCCATTGCTGGCAGCTGCGCTGCAGCATAGCCCGAGATGCCGTGTTCCTGGAATTGGCCGGTGGCGGCGCTTCTCGCCGCAACTCTGCCACGCGCAGGAGAGAGTCGCCGACGGCGGGCATGCCGCCCTATAGTGAGGCAGCCGGCCACGCCGGCGACAGGAGGGGTCGAGCATGAGGCAACCGCCAGGCCCGCCGGGGAGGATCGTCAGCGACCAGGTGTTGCCGCCGGGCGGCTATTGGCACCGGCGGCTGCCCAAGGGCGCGGTGCTGCGCATCGTCGACCTGGA
>DASRDL010000004.1:0-6581 GCA_035652635.1 Hyphomicrobiaceae bacterium
CAGGTAGAACTGCCGCTGCTCCTCGTCGTAGGCGATGTAGGCGTGCTCCTCGCGCGAGATGGAGTCGTCGCCGAAGCTCAGGCTGATGCGCTGGCCGGGATCGCGGCCGATCGAGTTCATGCCGACATAGACCGGCCGGAAGCCGCCGCGTCCGGGGCCCTTCACCACCACCAGCCAGCCGGCCACCGGGTCGGCGTCGACATCGGCGCCGCTGCGCAGGTACTGCGTCTTGGCCGATCCGCCGCTCATTGCCCGGTCGGTGGGCGAGAGCCCCGACATGCCGAGGCTCTGCGCGGTCGGCCCGTGATCGCCCATCAGCCGGGAGCGGCCGATGACGGCACCGGCCGGCAGCCCCGGCTCGCCGGGCACGGCCGTCTGGCCCGGCGGCTTCGGTACCGAAAGCTCGGCCGTGCGGACCGGGATGGGTGAGCCGCCCGTCACCATCTTGGCCGACTCGAGCCGCGGCACGACGTGGGTCTTGACCGTCTGACCCGGCGCGCCGCCGTCGAGGAGCGCGATGGGCGTATTGACCTTCACGCCCTCCGTTCCCTCGGCCACCAGCAGCTTCGCCACCTTGCCCTCGTCGACCGCTTCCACCTCCACGGTGGCCTTGTCGGTCTCGATCTCGGCGATGGCGTCGCCGGGGTTCACCTGCTGGCCTTCCCGGACCAGCCACCTCAGCAGCTTGCCCTTCTCCATGGTCGGCGACAGTGCGGGCATCAGAATCTGAATGGGCATCTCGAGGAGTCTCTCGTCCGTGAACGGGCCCGGCCGGGCGCATCCGGCCAACGATCATGCAACGTGACTAGTCCAATTCCGCTTCGGCGTCGAGCCGCCGCGCGGCGGGCTTTACCCTCGCCCCGCCGGATGAGGCGCCGGCTGGCCGGGGACGCGCCAGGCGCCGACACTAGCAGACGGCCCCCTCCCGCGCAGCAGGGAATGCACGGCAGACAGCCGGCCCCGGCTGCGCGCTGCGCTCAGAGGCTCCAGTCGAGATGCCGGTACACGGACCGCACCAGCATGGCCTTGTGCGGCGCGTTGGACGCCGTGCGTTCGCCGCGCGGGCGACCGGCGGCGCGTCGCCGGCGGCTTTCGGCCTTGGCACGGTTGCCCGCCGATAGGGCGACCGACCGCGGCAGTGCGTGAGACGCCTCCACCTCCTGCCTTGCGTCCGCCTTGGGGCCTGCCAGGGCCATGCGCCCTTCGGGCGGCACCTTGGGCGCGAGCCGGGTGGCCGGCGCGACAGCCCTGGTCGCCGCGATCCAGCCGGCGACGGCCGGCGCCGGACCGGCACGCTGCGCGGTGGTCTCGACCGTCGGCGTGGCCGTCTTGGCCGCGAGCTTGGCAACGATGGCGGCGGGCAGGCAGCGGCCGGCCTCGGTTGCGACTTGCCCCCCGGGGCAGGGCTTGCCGCACACCTGCTCGTGCTGGCCCTGCAGCAAGGCGTAGAGCACGGGATCGGGCGCATCGACCGGCAAGGTGGCGTTGAGCCGCTCGGTGAACGCCTTCATGGCGCGTCGCGTCGCCGGCGTCCAGGCGCCGTCGATCTCGCCGTCGTAGCAACCGACGCGACGCAGCTCCTTCTGCAGCTCGCGCGCCAACGCCTCACCTGCGGGGATCGCGATGTGCCGCGGCGGCGTGGAGACCTCCGCCGGCCGCGCGGCCAAGGTCACGACCACCGGAGCCGAAGCGGCCGGCGACCGCTCGAGCGGGCGGGCGGAACTCGCCATATAGGCTCGGGCCGCGATCCAGCCGTCGCTGCCGTCGACCTCCGACGGCAGGCCGTAGGCGGCCACGGCCAGCCCGACAAGGATGAGGGCGATGCCACGCGTCCGGTTCATTGGCAAGCTCCCATAACGCGGGGGCGAGCGCTCTGCGAGCGGTGCCGTCCAGCCTGAGCCTAACGCCCGATGGGCATGCCTTCACCCACAATTTACCATGCTCCACAGGCGTTGCGCCGGCACGCCCGGCCGGATTTGTCCCCGGACATGGCCGGGCCGGCCGCGAACTTTCTATGAACGCCGGCGGCGCGTGCAGTTGTTGGCCCGGCCGCCCGCGCCTATAGGTGTGCGTACTGCCTCTCCATGCACCGCCCCATGAGCACGTCGCAAGACCCCGATCTGATGACCGTGACGGAGGTTGCGGACTACCTGCGCGTGCGCGAGCGCACCATTTACGAGCTCGTGCGCACGCAGCGCATTCCGAGCTGCAAGCTCTCCGGCAAGCTGCTGTTTCCCAAGCGGCTGATCGAGCTGTGGGTAGCGCAGTCGGCCGACTACCCGCAGGCGGCGACCCATCTCGCAGCGCCGCCGCCCGTCATCGCCGGCAGCCACGACCCGCTGCTCGAATGGAGCTCGCGCGAGTCCAAATGCGGGCTCGCCATGCTGGTCGACGGCAGCACGGGCGGCATGCACCGGCTGCTCGCGGGCCAGGCGTCCGCGTGCGGGCTGCACCTGATCGACCCGGCGACGGGCAACTATGACGCCGGCATGCTCGCCAGAAGCCTGCCGGGGCTCGACTTCGTGGTGATCGAGTGGGCGCGCCGCCGCCAGGGCCTGATCGTGGCGCCCGGCAATCCGGCCAAGATCGGCTCGGTGGCCGACCTGCGCCGGCGCGGGGTGCGCGTCGCCACGCGCCAGGAGGGCTCGGGCAGTGCGCTCCTCTTCGCCAAGCTGCTGGCCGACGCGGGGCTCGAGGCGGACGAGATCAAGGTAGCAGGCCGGCCTGTCAGCAGCGAGACCGACATTGCCGTCGCCGTGCGCGAGGGCAAGGCCGATGCCGGCCTCGCCATCGAGGCGGTCGCCCGCGAGCAGGGACTCGACTTCGTACCCTTGCAATGGGAGAGGTTCGACCTCGTCGTGCGCCGCGTCGAGTATTTCGAGGAGCCGCTGCAACGCCTCTTCGCCTTCGCGCGCACCGACGCCTTCCGCGAGCGCGCAGCCTCGCTCGGCGGCTATGACGTGGCCAACACCGGCGCGGTCGTCTTCAACGCGCGGCGCTAGCAAAGCGATCGAGCCGATGCGACCCGGCTGGCGCCAAAGTCATCAAGATGCTTCAAGATAATGCCCATCGCCGCCCGGATACGGAACGGGTTAGGATGGCAATCGAGGCGGGCTCCGTCCGGGCCGTGACGGGGTCTGCCGCTCACACAGGGTCTCATGACGATGGCTGGCCAGCCCGACGGCGAACAGTCCGCGCCCCCCACGCCGGTTGATCTCGAGGGGCAGTTCAAGGCGGCCATGCGTCGGCTCGCCGCCGGCGTCGCCCTGATCACGACCGCACATGGCGGCCGCTGGTACGGCATGACGGCAACGGCGGTGAGCTCGCTCTCCGTCGAGCCGCCGGCGCTGACGATCAGCATCAACCGCAGCGCCTCCATGTACGAGTCGCTCGTCGCCCGCGGCGCGTTCTGCGTCAACGTGCTGCGCGAGCACCACGCTCAGATGTGCCGGTCGTTCTCGGCCGCCGCCAGCGAGCAGCGCTTTCAATTCGGCTCGTGGGTGGAGGGCGAGGACGGTTTGCCGCATCTCGTCGACAGCCAGGCCAGCATTTTCTGCGAGATCGGGCCGACCATGACGTTCGGCAGCCACACCATCTTCGTCGGCAAAGTGACGCGAAGCATCGTCGCCGAGGAAATCGCGCCGCTCGTCTACCTCAACGGCGGATACTTCTGTCCCAAGACGCTGCCATGATGTCGAGCGGCTGCGGCTTCTTGCGCGGCGAACCGGTGGGCGGCTAGTGTTTGCGGGATCCCTCCCGCTATCGGCACTCCCACCATGACCCATCCGCAGTCGCAGTCCACTCCCAACGGCGAGGCCAACCGAGCCGACTTCGACGCCGTCATCGTCGGCGCCGGGTTCGCCGGGCTCTACATGCTCCACCGGCTGCGCGGACTCGGCTTCCGCGCCCGCGTGATCGAGGCCGGCAGCGGGGTGGGCGGCACCTGGTACTGGAACCGCTATCCCGGCGCCCGCTGCGACGTGGAGAGCATGCAGTACTCCTACCAGTTCGACGCGGCGCTGCAGCAGGAGTGGGAGTGGACCGAGCGCTACGCCACCCAGCCCGAAATTCTGCGCTATGCCAACCACGTCGCCGACCGCTTCGACCTGCGCCGCGACATCACGTTCAACACACGGGTGACGGCCGCGACCTTCGACGAGCGAGCGAGCCGCTGGGTGGTGGCGACGAGCGACGGCGCACGTCTCACCGCCCGCTTCTGCATCATGGCGACGGGCTGCCTGTCCTCGCCCAACCTGCCGAAGTTCCCGGGCCTCGATGCCTTCAAGGGCGAGCGCTACCACACGGGCTACTGGCCGCACGAGCCGGTCGACTTCACGGGCAAGCGCGTCGCCGTCATCGGCACCGGCTCCTCGGCCGTGCAGTCGATCCCCATCATCGCCCGCCAGGCGAGCCACCTCTACGTGTTCCAGCGCACGCCCAACTACGCCGTGCCGGCGCAGAACGCACCGCTCGATCCCGAGTATGTGCGCAAGGTCAAGGCCCAGTATCCGGCCATGCGGGCGCGCGCCAAGCAGACCATGACCGGCATCGACTTCGACTACAGCGACCGCGAGGCGCTGGCCACCCCGCCCGAGGAGCGCACGCGCGAGTACGAGCGGCGCTGGCAGCACGGCGGCCTGTGGTTCCTCGGCGCCTTCAAGGACCTGATGGTCGACCAGGAGGCGAACGAGACGGCGGCCGAGTTCGTGCGTGCCAAGATCCGCTCCCGCGTGCGCGACCCGCAGGTCGCCGAGCTGCTGGCGCCCAGGAACACCATCGGCTGCAAGCGGCTGTGCGTCGACATCGACTACTACGAGACTTTCAACCGGGAGAACGTGACGCTGATCGACGTGAGCCGCTCGCCCATCGAGGCGATCACCAAGGCCGGGGTGCGCGCGCACGGCAGGGAACACGCCGTCGACGCCATCGTGTTCGCCACCGGCTTCGACGCCATGACCGGCGCGCTCACCCGGATCGACATCCGCGGCCGCGGCGGCCTGCCGCTGCGCGAGAAGTGGAACGAGGGCCCGCGCACCTACCTGGGGCTCGCCATGGCGGGCTTCCCCAACCTCTTCACCATCACCGGGCCCGGCAGCCCGTCGGTGCTCACCAACATGCTCCCCACCATCGAGCAGCACGTGGAGTGGATCGCCGACGCGATGGCGCACCTGCGCGCTGCCGGCCGCGCCACCATCGAGCCCAGAGCGGAGGCGGAGGACGAGTGGGTCGGCCACGTCGGCGAGATGGCGGGCCGCACGCTGCGCTACACCTGCAGCTCGTGGTACCTGGGCGTCAACATCCCCGGCAAGCCGCGCGTGTTCATGCCCTACATCGGCGGCTTCCCGCGCTACGTCGAGAAGTGCAACGAGGTGGCGGCCAAGGGCTACGAAGGCTTCCTGGTGGCCTGAGGCGCCGCCGCTGTCAACCGGCGGCGGGGCCTCACGCGCCCTTCTTGCTCGTGCGCCGGCGGGCGGCGCCGCGCTTCGCCCGGTTCAGCGCCACGGCGGCGCGGACGAGCGCCTTCAGCGCCCGCGCATCGATCCGGTCACCCTCGCCAATGTCGATGGCGCGCCGCACGTTGCCGTCGAGGCTGGCGTTGAAGAGGCGCGATGGGTCATCGAGCGCGGCGCCCTGGGCGAAGGTGAGCTTCACGACGCTTCGGTAGGTCTCGCCGGTGCAGATGAGGCCATCGTGCTCCCACACCGGCACGCCCAGCATGCCGTTCGACGGCTTTCGCCACTTCACCGCCTCGACCACCTCCGGGTCGGCCTCCCTGATGAGGGCACGGACCCGGGCCAGCACCTCGCCCCGCCAGTCGCCCAGCGCCGCGATGCGCGCGTCGATCAGGCGGGCGGGGGTGGACTCGGCTCCTGCTTCGTTCGAAGCGCTCTTGCTGCCCTTCATGTCGTTGCCTTCCTCATCGCCTGAGAGCCGGGACCTGTCGCGCCCGACGCGCTGTCATCCCGGCCTCGGGCGCAAGCCCGCGAGGCGGGACCCAGAACCAAGATTCCGCACCCCTATCCATGCGCCCGGAGTTGCCGCGCTGTCCTCGCGACAAGCCCACCGCACTGGCCTCGATCTCGACTTGGACACCCGGACGCATCCGGTCCCGATGTCGTGTCATGCCCGCGTCGGATTGCGCGCTTGGTGCGAGCCCGAGACCTCCGCCGTCACATCCGCGCGCCCGGCAGAAGGCTCGCCTGCCTCACCCAGGCGGCAAGCTGCGCTTCGTCGAGCCGGCCCTCGTGGATGTCGAGGTAGCGGACGCCCTCGGTCCTGGACGCCCCCGGCGGCTGCGGACGCAGTGACGTACCGCGGAAGAACGTCACCTTGATATACTTCGAGAAGCAATGGAAGCTGAGGAACCAGCCCTGGTCCTCGTCCTTTGCGCCATAGAAGGGCGAGTTCCACTTGACCGCCTTGCGCACGCCGGGGACGGTGCGCGTTACGAGCGCGTCGAGGCGGCGGCCGACGTCGCGCTTCCAGCCCGGCATGGCGGCGATGTAGGCCTCGACGGTGGCGTCACCGTAGCCCTTGGCGATCTGCGGATTGCCGCCGGCGAGGAGCCTCGGCCCGGCGGC
>DASRDL010000005.1:0-3211 GCA_035652635.1 Hyphomicrobiaceae bacterium
GTTGGGGGCGGCGCCGGTGTAGAACACGTTGCGCTCGCTCTCCTCGCCCTCGTACTGCACCGGATAGAAGAGGATGTTGTTGAGCTCCTTGAACACCGGCAGCACGGACTTGCGCGACACCGACGTCCAGCAGCCGAACACGGCCGCCACCTTGTGCTGGGAGATGAGCTCGCGCGCCTTCTCCGCAAACAGCGGCCAGTTCGACGCCGGGTCGACCACTACGGCCTCGAGCTTCTTGCCGAGCAGGCCACCCTTCTTGTTCTGCTCCTCGATCAGCATCAGCATGACGTCTTTCAGCGTCGTCTCGCTGATGGCCATGGTGCCGGAGAGCGAATGCAGGATGCCGACCTTGATCGTGTCCTGCGCCGACGCCCTGTCTGCCCCCGGCAGACTGGCGAGCGCGCCTAGAGCGGCCGCCGCCGCTGCGCGGATGAAAAAGCTCTTCATGTGTCGAACACCACCTTTGGTTGCCTACCCGAACGGAGGCCTCGGCCCCCGCCGAGCAACAGCAACCGCCGTGCCACGATTTAACCAGCTTTTAAAAGATTGAAACTCTTACATTATTCCCAGCGGCCGGCGACACCTTGAACGTCGCCTGCCTATTCTTTGCCCAGGCATTGGGGTACGTGCCCAAACATTAGGCGGTGGTTAAACTCTGGGCAAGAGTCGGGCTCAGCCCGTCCGGGCGCCGGGCTGGCGCAGGGGCTGGGCGCGGGCGAAGCGGTCGTCCGACAGGCACAGATCGACGATGCGCCTGACCGTGGGGTGGCGGTCGAGTTCGCCCTTGAACACGCGGTAGCCTACGGCGTGGCTGACCAGGCAGAGATCGGCCATGGTCACGTGGTCGCCATGGCAGTAGGCGCCGGTGGCCGCATCGCGCGACAGGTGCGCCTCGTAGGCGTCGAGGCCGGCGCCGAACCAGTGCCGCACCCAGGCCATTCTGCCGGCGTCGTCGAGGCCGAAGGTGGCGGCCAGGTGATTGCGCACGCGCGGCACGATCAGAGGATGGGAGTCGGCCACCGTGATCAGCGACAGCGCCCGCACGCGGGCCCGGCCCCTGGGATCGGACGGCAGCAGGGGCGGCTCGGGGTGCACCTCGTCGAGGTACTCCAGGATCGCCAGCGACTGGAACAGCACGTTGCCGTCGTCCTCCACCAGGGCCGGGATAGCCATCTGCGGGTTGACCGCCCGGTAGGCATCGCCGCGCTGGTCGCCGGCGTCGAGGTCGACGTAGACCGGCTCGTAGGCGAGGCCCTTGAGGTTGAGGGCGATGCGCACGCGGAACGTGGCGAGCGAGCGCCAGTAGGTATAGAGCTTCATGTCAGCCCTTCCCGCCGGCGGCCGGGACGCGCGAGGGCCAGTAGGCGGGGATGTTGGCGCCGTCGCGCTTGCCCCAGCCGTCGCGGATGGCCTCCTCGTAGATGGCGAGTGTGGTGGCGACCAGCGGCAGATCGCCCCCGCGCGCGCGGCCCTCGGCCAGCATGGTGGCGAGGTCCTTGCGGATCGACTCGATGTCGAAGGCTGGCGGGCCGGCGTCACCGCCGGCGAGCGCCGCGGCGATCCTGGGGCCGCGCGTCTTCAGCACGTTGGGCGCGCCCGAGGTGTCGGTGAGGAACTCCATCAGCCATTTGGGATCGAGCCCCAGGTGGCGGCAGAGCACGTAGGATTCGCCGAGCGCCTGGTAGTAGATCATCAGCGGCAGGTTGAGGGCGAGCTTCATGCTGGAGCCGGCCCCGACCGGCCCCACGTGCTCCACCCGGCGGCACATCTGGGCGAGCAGCGGCCTGGCGCGGGAGAAGTCCTCGGCCGTGCCGCCGGCCACACCGAGCAGCTTGCCCTCGCGGGCCGGCCCCACGGTGCCGCCGACCGGACACTCGACGAAGGTGGCGCCCTTGGCGCGCACCTTCTCGGCCAGAGCGATCTCCGTCTCCGGCTGCACCGTGCTCATCTCGATGACCAGCTTGCCCTTGATGTCGCCGGCGAGCAGGCCGGCGGGATGCTCGTAGACGGCGGCGATGGCATCGCGGTTGGTGAGGATGGTGACAATCGCCTCCACCGTGCCGGCCAGCTGCGCCGGCGTGGCCGCCACCTTGGCTCCCGCCGCCGCCAGGGGCTCGAGCTTGTCGGGCGTGCGGTTCCACACGGTGACCTCGTGCCCGACGTCCATGAGCCGCGCGGCAATTGCCGACCCCATGCGCCCCAATCCAGCAACGCCGACTCGCATCCTGCACCTCCTCGAAAACAACGCGTCCCGGCGCGCAGCATCACACCGCGCGCCTTGCCTTGTCTAACGTCTTTCGGGAGGGGCCGCGCCGGGAGCCACTCGGCGTGTAGCCCGAGTGCGCCGGCTCGGCGGCCGGGGCGGGCCGCCCCGCGCCCTCGACCGCGCCGTCAGCATCGACGGACGACCGGCGATGCACTCCAGGACGCGACCTCAGTCGCGCGAGGGCTCTTCCTTGGCGGGCGGTGCACCCTCGTCGCTGTCGCTGCGCACGCGGCGCACCGGGCGACGGAGGAACTCGGGCTGCTCGTGGGCCTGCTGGAAGCGATCGCGCCGGCGCGGCTCGCCCGGGGCTTCACCGGCCTCGGCTTGTCGCTCGGGATGGAGCTGCGGCTGGGGTTGGGGCTGGCTGCGCTCGCCGTGGCGCTCTCCCCGGTCCCGATCGCGGTCGCCGCGGTCGCGGTCCCGGAAGCGGCCCTGATCGCGCCGGAACGGCCGGTCGTGGCGGCCGCCCTCGAAGGGCGCAGGCGGGCGCGCCTCCTGTGGACGCGGTTGGGGCTGGGCGAACGCCGGCGGCTGGAAGCCGTCGTCCAGCATGTCCTCGCCTTCCTCGTCGCCGAACTCGTCGCCGTCGCTCAGATCGGCGGGACCCCGCATGCGCTGGCCGTTGCCGTTGAGTTCGGGCGGCTGACCCAGCTGCTCGCGGTAGGCCATTATGATGCGATTGTAGTGCTCGGCGTGCTGAAGGTAGTTTTCCGCCAATACCGGATCGCCGGACGATTGAGCGTCGCGGGCGAGCGAAAGATACTTCTCGGCAATGTGCGCAGGAGTGCCCCGGATTTTCACGTCCGGTCCATTGGACTCGAAGCTGCGCGCTAGCGGATTGTGGCTCTTGCGGTTGCGGCCGCGGCCGCGGCGATTCTGTTGTCCCTGCCTCACTGCCCAATTGGCTCCTATGCTACTTGAACCTGCCTCATCAATGCCCAGCCC
>DASRDL010000006.1:0-6050 GCA_035652635.1 Hyphomicrobiaceae bacterium
GACCAGCAGCGTCTCGGTGGCGCCGCACACGCCCGTGCGCCGCATCTTGCCGTTGACCACGATCGCCTTGGCCATGGCGAGATCGGCGCTGCGGTCGACATAGGTGTGGCAGATGCCTTCCAGGTGCGCGAACACCGGCACGCGCGCCTCCTCCTGCACGCGCGCCACCAGGCTCTTGCCGCCGCGCGGCACGATCACGTCGATCGTGCCGCCGAGCCCCTTGAGCATGAGCCCCACCGCTTCGCGGTCGGTGGTGGGCACGAGCTCGATGGCGGCTTCGGGCAGGCCTGCCTCCCTCAGCCCGTGGGCCAGGCACGTCTGGATGGCCCGGCTCGAGTCGTGGCTCTCCGAGCCGCCGCGCAGGATGGCGGCGTTGCCGGCCTTGAGGCACAGCGCGCCGGCATCGGCCGTCACGTTGGGCCGGCTCTCGTAGATGATGCCGACGACGCCCAGCGGCACGCGCACACGCGTGATGGCGAGGCCGTTGGGGCGCTTCCAGCGCGCGATCACGTCGCCGACGGGATCGGGCAGAGCCGCAATCTCCTCGAGCCCTCTGGCCATGGCCTCGATGCGCCTGGCGTCGAGGGTGAGGCGGTCGAGAAAGGCGGCCGTCGGACGGCTTGCGCGCGCGGCAGCCAGGTCGCGGGCATTGGCATCGAGGATGGCGGCCGTCTGCGCCCGTAGCGCGCGCGCGGCGGCGTTCAGCGCTGCGTCCTTGGCCTCCGTCGAAGCGAGAGCCAGCGCGCGCGATGCTTCGCGCGCCCTGCCGCCCAGGGCCGACATGATGTCGGCAACGGATGGAGCCGCGGCGACGGCCTTGCGTGCGCGGGCCACCGGACGCGCGGGCTTTCTCCCCGTGGAGGCTGCCCTGGCAGCGGCTTTGGTCATGTGCTGGGCTCTCGATTTGCGGCCGGGACGGCCGGAGCCGTCCAGGGCCGCCTTCTTAGGCCGGGGCTAGCCCCGGCTCAAGACCATATCGTCGCGGTGCACCAGAGCCGCGCGGCCGGCAAAGCCGAGAATGGCGGCGATCTCGCCGCTCTTCTTGCCGATGATGCGCGCCGCATCCTCGCGGGCGTAGGCGACGAGGCCGCGGCCGATCTCGCGCCCGTCGGCGCTGCGGATGACGATGGCATCGCCGCGCTCGAAATCGCCGCCCACGCGCGTCACCCCGGCCGGCAGCAGGCTCTTGCCCGAGTGCAGCGCCCGTTCGGCGCCGGCGTCGACCTCCACGAACCCCCTGGGCTCCAGCTGCCCGGCGATCCAGCGCTTGCGCGCGGTGACCGGGTCGGAGGGCGCCAGGAACCAGGTGCAGCTGGCGCCCTCGTCGAGCGCCCGCAGGGGGTGCTCGATGGTGCCGAGCGCGATGACCATGTTGGTCCCCGAGGCGAGCGCGATCTTGCCCGCCTCGATCTTCGTCACCATGCCGCCGCGCGACAGCTCCGTGCCGGCTCCGCCGGCCATGGCCTCGATCTCCGGGGTGATGTGGCGCACTTCCGCGATCAGGCGCGCGCCGGCGCCACTGCCCGGCGGCGCGGTATAGAGGCCGTCGATGTCGGAGAGCAGCACCAGGCAGTCGGCGCTCATCATGCTGGCGACGCGCGCGGAGAGGCGATCGTTGTCGCCGTAGCGGATCTCGGCGGTGGCCACGGTATCGTTCTCGTTGACCACCGGCACCGCCCGTTCCGCCAGCAGCGTGTCGATGGTCTGCCGGGCGTTGAGGTAGCGGCGACGCTCCTCGGTGTCACCCAGCGTGAGCAGGATCTGCGCGGCGGCGAGCCCGCGCGCCTTGAACACCGCCTGGTAGGCGCCGGCGAGCGAGATCTGTCCGACTGCCGCCGCCGCCTGCGACCTCTCGAGCTCGAGCGGACCTTTGGCGAAGCCCAGCACGTGCCGCCCCAGGGCGATGGCTCCGGACGAGACGATGATCACCTGCCGCCCGGCCTTCACCAGCCCGGCGATGTCGTCGGCCAGCGTCGCGAGCCACTGGGCCCTCAGCTCCCCGCTCGCACGGTCGACGAGCAGACTGGAGCCGATCTTGACGACGATGCGGCGCGCCCGGCTCCATTCCGGGCGGGCGCGCGGTTTGGCGGAGGCTGCCATGGGGCGATACCGCTCGTGTTCCATTCCTGCTTCTCGGGGTACCAATCCCTAGCAGACTTCCGCTTGTGCGCGGTAGGCGGGGACCTGGAATTGCGCCGAAGGATGTGGCGTCCCGGACCGGCGCGCCACGGCCTCAGCGGATGATCTCGTCCCAGTTGACGGACCACCTGGTCCGCGACGCCACCGGTACTATGCGGTAGCGATAATACGTCCGCTTGGCGCCGGCCGCTCTGACGTGCTTGGCACGTTCCGCCCTGGCGGCACGCTCCTCGGCTTCCTTGACCTCGCGCTCGCGTGCTTCCCGGGCCTGGCGCTCCTTGTCGAGCTGCTCCTTGATCTTGAGGCTCGCCTGCTCGGCGGCCGCGCGTGCGCTCCGCTCGGCGGCCAGCTGCTCGCGTACCGCCTCGGCCGAGCGTTCGGCCAGCGCCAGCCGCTCGCGTATCTCCTGGGCGGCGCGCCGCAGAGATTCGATGGCCGTCTTCTCGCGCGCGAGCTGCTCGCGCGCCTCGTCGAGGGCCCGGCCGTTGTCGACGGCGGCAGCGCGCTCGGCCGCTTCCCTGGCGCTGCGCTCCTGAGCGAGCTGGGCGGCCATCTCGCGCGCGGCGCGCTCTGCGGCTTCCCGGGCGCGCCGCTCCGCCGCCAGGCTCTGCTTGGCCTCCATGACGGCGTTCTGCGACTGCACGTTCGCCGACCGCTCCCGCGGCGAAGCCGGCGCCGCGACGTGCTCCGGGTCGGATTGCGGGTGCGTGACGCCGAGCGCCCATCCGGCGAGCCCGGCGGACGCGAGCATCGCCGCCATGAGGCTGGCGACGAACGCGAGCCTGAGTGGTGTCCCGACGGCACGCGCGACGGCGAGCCCCTTGTTACCGCGTGGGGCGGAGCGCTTCCACGGATCGTAGGTTCCGAAGCTCCAGACGTGCCCCTCGGGGTCGCGGCACGAATAGCCGCGCCCGCCGCTCGCCTCGTCATCGATGCCGAGGATGATCTCGGCGCCGGCGGCCCTGGCGCGGTCGCAATGGGCACGGGGATCAGCAACGAACAGGTAGCAGATTTGGGTTTCCGCCCCGCCGGTGGCGGTCGGCTGCGTCATGACGCTGCCGGGCGCCTCCTCGGCGGGGCCCAGCATGACCATGCCGTCCCCGTAAGTGAGCTCGGCATAGCGCACGGCGCCGTCCTCGCCTGTCACCGTGAAATGCGGCTCGAAGGCGAATGCCTTGCACAGCCAATCCATCGCGGCCGGCACGTCTCGGCAGCGCAACGTGGGAACGATGGTTCCTCTCGGATCGGCGTCGGCGTACATGGCGCGTTCCAGGCGGATCGGTGTGGTGCGCAGGCGGCGCAGGTAAAAATCTCGGTTTACCAATGCATTCGATGCTTAAATGATGAAGACTTCCTTTCCGGCCGGTTCAAACCGCGCCGACAACACACGAAATTCGCTGAACGGTGTCCGCAAGGTCAGGACACGTCCACGCTGGCGAGCGGCAAACGGGCCGGCGGCCCCCTCAGGGTTGCCACGGGCGCGGCGCGGCCGCGGCCGGGTCCTTGGCGCGCTCTCTTCCGGCCGACCTCTCGATTTCGCGCGCCAGCGCCGCCACGACCTCCTTCACGCCACGGCCCGAGACGGCGGAGACGGTGAGTGGCTTCTTGCGCGCCGCGGCCCTCAGGGCCGCCACCTTGTCGGCAAGCGCCGCCTCGGTGAGGGCGTCGCACTTGGAGAGCGCGACGATCTCCTTCTTCCTCTCGAGCCCCGCGCCATAGGCCGCGAGCTCGGCGCGCACCACGCGATAGGCTCCGGCGATATCCTCGGCCGTCGCATCGACGAGGTGCAACAGCACGCGGCAGCGCTCGACGTGGCCGAGGAACCGCGTGCCGAGGCCGGCGCCCTCGTGCGCGCCTTCGATCAGGCCGGGGATGTCGGCCAGCACGAAATCCCGGCCGGGTGCGACGACCACGCCGAGGTTGGGATGCAGGGTGGTGAAGGGGTAGTCGGCGATCTTGGGCTTGGCCGCGCTGACCGCCGCCAGGAGCGTCGACTTGCCGGCGTTGGGCAGGCCGATGATGCCGGCGTCGGCGATCAGCTTGAGCCGCAGCCAGATCGTCAGCTCCTCGCCCGGCTCGCCGGGGTTGGCACGACGCGGGGCCTGGTTGGTCGCCGATTTGAAGTGCGCGTTGCCGAAGCCGCCGTTGCCGCCCCTGGCGATACGGGCGCGGTCGCCGGGGTTGATCAGCTCGGCTAGCCGCGTCACCTGGTCCTCCGCGTACACCTCCGTTCCCGGCGGCACCTTGATCACCACGTCCTCGGCCGAGGCGCCGGTGCGGTTTCTGCCCATGCCGGCCTGGCCGTCCTTGGCCTTGAAGTGCTGGCGGTAGCGGTAGTCGATGAGGGTGTTGAGGTTGGCGACGCACTCGACCCACACGTCGCCGCCCTTGCCGCCGTCGCCGCCGTCGGGCCCGCCGAACTCGATGAACTTCTCGCGCCGGAACGAAACGCAGCCGGCGCCGCCGGCGCCGGACTTCACGTAGATCTTGGCCTGATCGAGGAATTTCATCGTCGTGGGATCTCGCGGGCCCTCAAGCCCAGCCGAAACGGTCGAGCCAGGCGCGCCAGCGGGCGGGCCGGGGGACCTCCCGTGCCAATTGCGGCACGGCGGCGTCGGCCTTCTGGCGGCCGAGCCAGTAGGTAATCACTTCGACGTCGTGGCCGCGGGCGGCGCAGGCGATCTGTCCGCGGCCCACCGGCTCGAAGCCGAGCTTCTGCAGCACGCGGGCCGACGCAGGGTTGTCGATGAAATGCGCCGAGGAATAACCCGGCAGCCGCGGGTTGGAGAGACCGTAGCGCACGACGGCCCTGGTCGCCTCGGTGGCATAGCCCAGGCCCCACCATTGGCGCCCGAGCCAGAAGCCGAGCTCGGCGGCACCCGACGGGCGGCGGTAGTAGCCGGCGCCGCCGATCAGCTGGCCGTGGAGTTCGATGGCGAAGCGGGCCTCGCCGCGCACGGGCCTGAGCCAGCCCAGCGCCTGCGTGGCCGTGAACGGGTAGGGAATATCGCTCGTCATCGACGCCACCGCCCAGTCGCCGGACAGACGCGCGAACTCCTCGGCGTCGGCGGTGCGAAACGGGCGCAGGACGAGCCGTTCTGTCTCGAGCTTCGTCATCGCGGCGCCGTCGCGGCCGGGGACCGGGCTCGAACTCACGCCGCGGCCGGCCGCTCCGGCAAATTCCAGTCTCTACTCCGCGGCCGGCGGCGCTGCCCGCGGGGCGCCGCCCGTTGCCTCCTCGGCAGCCTCGCCCGGCCGCACGGAGACATAGACGCGCCCGTTGCGCTTGGTGGCGAACTCGACGCTGCCCTCCGTCAGCGCGAACAGCGTGTGGTCGGTACCCATGCCGACGTTGGCGCCGGGGTGCCACTTGGTGCCGCGCTGGCGCACCAGAATATTGCCCGCCAGCACGCGCTCACCGCCGTAGCGCTTGATGCCGAGCCGCCGCCCGGCCGTGTCGCGGCCGTTGCGCGAGGAGCCGCCTGCTTTCTTGTGTGCCATGTCGTCGCTCTTGCCTTGCTCGGCTGGTCTGCCCGATGCCGGCGTCAGCCGCCGATGATTTCCTTGATGCGCACCGTCGTCTGGTGCTGCCGGTGCCCGCGCTTGCGCCGCGAGTTCTTGCGCCGGCGCTTCTTGAAGGCGATGACCTTCGGCGCCCGCCCCTGCTCCACCACCTCGGCCGTGACCCTGGCACCGGTGAGCGCCGGAGTCCCGATCCTGGGCTCGCCCGAGCCTCCCACCATCAGCACTTCGGTGAACTCCACGAGCTGGCCCGCCTCGCCCGCCACCTTCTCGATGGTCAATACCTCGTCGGCCGCCACGCGATACTGCTTGCCGCCGGTCTTGATGACAGCGTACATCCTTGATTTCCCTTAATAACGCCGGCCGTTGGTGAGGTCGTCCCACGCGCC
>DASRDL010000007.1:0-13715 GCA_035652635.1 Hyphomicrobiaceae bacterium
GCGGCATAGACGGCATTGCGGTAGCGGGCCGCCTCCTTCGTGGCGGGCGCTGCCTCGCCGTTGCCGAGGCTCGCCTCGCGAAACAGCGCATCGTTGGTCGTGACGATGTTCTCCACCGCCGAGCTGTCCCTGGCCTCGAGGTTGGGGATCGCGTGCACCAGCACGGACTGGTCCGGGATCAGATGCCCGGCCAGGCGCAGCTCCGCCAGCGCGGTGCGTGCGCTGATGCACTTCTTCAGGACTGCACGCGTCTCCAGCTCTGCGCTTGGCGGGAGGAGGGGCAGGTCGTTGTAGGGACGGGCGGGGTCAGGCATCGTGCCACGGGCGTCGACGACATATGGCGAGAAATGCGCAGATTGTGTCCATGTCCGGCTTGATATGGTCATGGCGCATCCATGTCAAGACTTATATGGCGATAAAACGGAAATTTTTCGCCATGTCCAGGCCGCTATGGCGACGCTCTCGACATGTCGACACGCATATGTCGAAGAATCCGGGATTTGTCGACATATCGGGAGGACTGTAGGGGACAGGGACCAGCCGCGAGTCGCGGCCTGCAAATCGCTTCCTTGACCACCTCCGGCCCTATCAGCCATTTACCAGCCGCCCCCACAGATCCGGAAAGAGACCCGGCCCATGGCAAGCGAACGCTACAACGCGCCCGCGCGCGAAAAGCACTGGCAGCAGGTGTGGGAGGAGCGTGGCACCTTCCGCACCGACGAGAAGAGCAAGAAGCCCAAGCGCTATCAGCTCGAGATGTTCCCCTATCCGTCAGGCCGCGTGCACATGGGGCACGTGCGCAACTACACGCTGGGCGATGTCATGGCCCGCTACATGCGCGCCAAGGGCTACAACGTGCTGCATCCCATGGGCTGGGACGCCTTCGGCCTGCCGGCCGAGAACGCGGCCATGGAACGCAAGGTCCACCCGCGCAAGTGGACTGAAGAGAACATCGACACCATGCGCGCCCAGCTCAAGGCCATGGGCCTGTCGATCGACTGGAGCCGCGAGTTCGCCACCTGCGATCCCGACTACTACAAGCACCAGCAGCGGCTGTTCCTGGACTTCCTGAAAAAGAAGCTGGCCTACCGCAAGACCGCCAAGGTCAACTGGGACCCGGTGGAGAACACCGTGCTCGCCAACGAGCAGGTGATCGACGGGCGCGGCTGGCGCTCCGGCGCCGTGGTGGAGCAGCGCGATCTGACCCAGTGGTTCTTCAGGATCACCGCCTATGCCGAGGAGCTGCTGCAGGCGCTCGACGACCTGGAGGCCAAATGGCCGGATTTCGTCTGCACGCAGCAGAGAAACTGGATCGGCAAGTCGATCGGCGCCAACATGCGGTTCGCCCTGGAAGGAGCCAGGCTGCCGAAGAAGCTGCAGACGCTGGAAGTCTTCACCACGCGCCACGATACCATCTTCGGCGCCTCCTTCATGGCGATCTCGCCCGACCATCCCCTGGCGAGCCACCTCGCCCGCAAGAGCAAGGAGCTGGCGGCCTTCATCGAGGAGTGCCGCAAGATCGGCACCACCGAGGAGGCCCTGGCCAAGGCCGAGAAGAAGGGCTTCGACACCGGCATCGTGGCGGTTCACCCTTTCAAGCCGGATGTGAAGCTCCCGGTCTACGTCGCCAACTTCATCGTCATGGGCTACGGCACGGGCGCCATCTTCGGCTGTCCCGCCCACGACCAGCGCGACCTCGATTTCGCCCGCAAATACGGGCGTCCGGTGGTGCCCGTGGTGCTGCCGCCCGGAGCCGACCCCGCCACCTTCGCCATCGGCGCGGAGGCCTATGTGGGCGGAGGCACCATGATCAACTCCGAGTTCCTGGACGGGCTCACCATCGAGGCCGCCAAGGAAAAGATCGTAAGCCTGCTCGAGGAACGCGGCATCGGCGAGCGCAAGGTCAACTACCGCATGCGCGATTGGCTGCTGTCGCGCCAGCGCTACTGGGGCTGCCCGATCCCGGTCATCCACTGCGACAAAGACGGCATCGTGCCGGTGCCGGTGGAGGAGCTGCCGGTGAAGCTGCCGGAGGACGTCACCTTCGACAAGCCGGGCAACCCGCTCGACCACCATCCGACCTGGAAGCATGTCAAGTGCCCCAAATGCGGCGGTCCCGCCCTGCGCGAGACCGACACCATGGACACGTTCGTCGACAGCTCCTGGTATCAGTTCCGCTTCACGGCTCCCAACGCCCCCACGCCGACCGACAAGAAGGCCCTGAAGTATTGGGCGCCGGTCGACCAGTACATCGGCGGCAAGGAGCACGCGGTGCTGCACCTGCTCTACGCCCGTTTCTTCACCCGCGGCATGAAGGCGACCAAGCATCTGGATTTCGACGAGCCGTTCACCTCCATGTTCACGCAGGGCATCGTCGTGCACGAGACCTACCGCAGCGAGAACGGCGACTGGCTGACGCCGGACGAGGTGCGCATCGAAGGCGAAGGCGCCGAGCGCAAGGCCTTCTCGGTGGCGACCAACCGGCCGGTGACGATCGGTCCGATCGAGAAGATGTCGAAGTCGAAGAAGAACGTGGTCGACCCGGACGACATCATCGCCCATTACGGCGCCGACACCGCCCGGCTGTTCATCGTCTCCGACAGCCCGCCCGACCGCGATATCATCTGGACCGAGGCCGGCGTCGCCGGTGCCGGCCGGCAGGTGCAGCGCATCTCGCGCCTGATCGACCAGGTGGTGGAGCGCAGGTACGCCCGCAACGGCCAGGCGCCGAGCTTCGGGCCGGAGGCGCTTGCCCTCCGCCGCGTGGCGCACAAGGCGCTGAACGGTGTTGGCCAGAATATCGAGAGCCTTCGCTACAACGTGGCGGTGGCCCAGATCTACGAGCTCACCCACGCCCTGTCGGCGGCGCTGGAGAAGTCGGACGAGGGCCTGGAGTGGGCGATCCGGGAGGCGGCCGAGCTGCTCGTTCAGATGATCGGCCCAATGCTGCCCCATTTGGCGGAAGACTGCTGGGAGCGGCTTGGTTACAACACCCTGCTCGCCGATCAGCCCTGGCCGCAGGCCGAGCCGAGCTTGCTCGTTGACGATGTAATTACCATTGCCGTACAGGTGAATGGCAAGAGGCGCGATGAGCTTACGATCGCTCGCACCGCCACCAAGGCCGAAGTGGAAGCGGCGGCTCTCAAGCTCGAGACCGTCGCGCGCGCTTTGGAGGGACGGGCAGTGTCGAGGGTGATCGTGGTGCCGCAAAGGATCGTGAATGTCGTCGGCTGAGAACGGTCCGGCCCGCGCGAGACCCAGTCGCCGCAAGGTGGTGCGGGGGCTGGCGCTGCTGCTTGCCGCCGTCCCGCTGCCCCTGCTCGGCGCCTGCGGCAGCGGCGGCTTCCAGCCTCTCTATGCAACCACGCCTTCGGGCGTCGGCCTGCAGGAACGTCTGGCGCAACTCGACGTGGCGCCCATTCCCGGCCGCGTCGGCCAGCGCATCCGCAACGAGCTCATCTTCCAGGCCAGCGGCGGCGGCGAGCTGGCTCCGCCCACGCACCGGCTGGAGGTGTCGATCAACGAGTCGGTGCTCACCACGCTGGTCAAGATCGACGGCGACTCGCTGGGCCAGATCTACTCGCTGCAGGCCAACTTCAAGCTCATCAGCCTCAAGGACAAGAAGGTCGTGCTCACCGGCACCAGCCATGGCCGGGCCGGCTTCGAGCGCTTCCAGTCGGTCTACTCCAACGTCCGGGCCCGCGACGACGCCGAGAACCGCGCTGCCCGCACGGTCGCCGACGACCTCAAGACGCGGGTGGCGATCTACCTCTCCAACGCGGCGTGAGGTACATGTCATCCCGGAACTCGCGTCAGCGAGTGTCCGGGACCCATCGACGGCTTCATCTCCAGGCCCGGGTCCCGGCTCGCCGCGCTTTCGCGCTCCGGCCGGGATGAGAGCCGATGGTCGCCATCAAGTCCCACCAGGCCAACGCCTTCCTCGCCGCGGTCGAGCGCGTGCCGCCGGCCGTGCTGCTCTACGGCTCCGACGTCGGCTTGGTGAGCGAGCGGGCCGCGCTGCTGGCAAGGCGGCTTGCCGGGCGCGACGACCCGCCCGGCGAGATCATCAGGCTCGACGACGCCGTCCTGGAGGAGGACCCGGACCGTGTCTTCGTCGAGCTGCAGACGCTGCCCATGTTCGGCGGCCGCAAGGTGGTGCGCGCGACCGCCGGCCGGCGCATTACCGCCGCGCTGCTGGCGCCGCTGGTTGAGAGCGCAGGACTGGAGGCCTCCCTCATCGTCGAGGCCGGCAACCTGCGCCCCGACGATGCCCTGCGCGGCCTGTTCGAGAAGGCGCGCGGCGCCGCCGCGGTCGCCTGCTACCCCGACGAAGCCCGCGACCTCGAGGGCGTGGTGCGGGAGGTGCTGGCCGCCGCCAAGCTCGACATCGCGCCGGAAGCCAAGCGCCTGCTGCTCGCTAGGCTCGGCGCCGACCGCGCCCTGTCGCGCGCCGAGATCGAAAAGCTGGCGCTCTATGCGCACGGCAAGCGTGTCGTCGACGAGGCGGACGTCGAGGCCGCGGTCGGCGATGCGGCCGAGCTGGCCCTCGACCGCATCGTGCTGGCTGCCGCCGCCGGCGAGGCCGCCGCACTGGCCGAGCTCGACCGGAGCCTTTCGGCCGGCGAGAGCGCGCAGGCTGTGATTGCCGCCCTTCAGCGCCACTTCCTGCGGCTGCACCGCATGCGCAGCGCGCTGGACGCCGGCCGCCCCATGGACGACATCGTGCGCGCGCAGCGCCCGCCCTTGCACTTCAAGCAGCGTGATGCCATCGAGCAGCAGTGCCGCGCCTGGCCGGTGGCACGGCTCGGCTCGGCGCTGGCGCACATTGCCGAGGCTGCCAAGGCCGCCCGCCTCAACCCGGCCCTGGAAGCCACGCTGGCCGAGCGCCTGCTGCTCGACCTGCAGGCCCTGGCCAAGGGGCGGTGACGCAGCCGGGGTCGCTGCAACTCACGCCTCGCGCAGAGGCCGCCCTTCGGAGAGCAGCATGCGCCGCGTCGACGCGATGATCTCCCCGAGCTCCCGGTCGGCGGTCCGCTCGTCGGCCAGGGGCACGTAGCAGTCGCTGCGCAGCGACCAGTCGGGCTCGAACAGCGACGGCTCGGCGCAGTAGGCGGCGAGCACGTGCCGCTGCTCGATCAGGACCTTGCTGATCTGGTGGTCGATGTGGGCGTGAAGGGGCAGGAGGTGCCGCAACAGCGTCCAGCAGGCCCCGGGCGTGATCAGGTAGGCGAAGGTGCCGTTGAAGTAGTAGAGCCTCGCCAGGTGCGCACCGCCGGCTCTGTCGGCCAGCCCGGCCATCACGAGGCATCCGGGGAAGACCAGCGCAACCTCATTGGATAGCGCACCGATGACGCGGCGGAAACGGTCGGCATCGAATTGGGCCGTCGGCACGGCATCGTCCTCCAGAACGAGCAGCCGCGGCAGGCCGGTGTCGAGCATCCACCGCCATACGGCGAGGTGCGACAGGAAGCAGCCGACGGCCGGCGGCGTGAGCGTCAGGTGGCCGGGCGGCGCCCGCTCGGCGAGATCGGCGGGGGACCTGAGCAGGGCCGCGATCTGTCCATGCGGCACGCGCGCTCCCTCGATGGCCGGCGCGCGGATCAGCTTGTCGATCCCGACCGCCGCCATGCGCCGGGTGAGCAACTGCCAGCGGTCCGGACGGTGCCTCAGGTTGATGGCGACAACGGGCACATCGGCGCCGATGGCCTGCGCGCAATCGCCATCGAAGTCGATCTCCATCCTCGGCACGTGCCGCAACAGGGCATCGGCGGCGGCGCCGAGGCGCACCGTCGAGTCTTCGGCAACTGGCGAGAGAAGGCCGGCCGCGCGCATGGGCGCAGCCAAGCCTGCGTTTGTAACAGGCGTGCGAAGGCGACGGCTGCCTCACGCCACCGGCGCGGTCACCGGGACGGGCGTCGCGTAGCGGCGCGGCTCGGCGTCGAAGGCCAGCCGCAAGTCGCGGGCCATGTGCAGCAGGGCCCGCTCGGCCAGCGCCGTGATGGTGAGAAGCGGGTTGACGCCCAGCGAGCGCGGCATGACGCCGCCGTCGATCACGTAGAGCCCGTCGTGCACGTCGGTGGCATCGCGGCCGGGCGCGGCATCGAACACGCGGCACTTGTGATCGACCACGCCCTCGTGCCGGGAACGGCCCATGCCGCAGCCGCCGAGCGGGTGCGCGGTCGCCGGCTGCGTGCCCATGATGGTGCCGGCGAGCGGATTCTTGACGTAGCTGCCGCCGACCTCGCGCACCAGTGCCTCCAGCGCCGCGTCGAGCCGCTTGTAGACGGGCTCGTCGCCGGCACCGGGCCAAACGAGCACGAGCCTGTCGTTCTCGAGCACCAGCCGGCCCGAGGCGCTGTCGTGCGACACGGCGAAGAAGGTCTGCAGCCTGGCGAACGGCCCCTTGTAGACGCCGGCGATGAGGCTCTTGAGCGCCCCCAGGATGCGGCCATTGGGGATGAACAGCGCCGGCAGGATCGGCGCCAGGGCGGAGGGCAGCGCGCCATCCTGGATGTTGAGGCTGTTTCCCAGCACCTCCTCGTCGACGATCTCGATCTGGCCCGACACGCACGCCCCGACGTCGACACCCTCCACTTTCGCCGGGTGGCCGAGGCCGATGGCATCGACGGGAAGCGCGGCTCCGTAGCCGAAGGCGATGATGTCGCCGTTGGCAGAGAAACCGCTGCCCAGCCGGTCCGACAGGGCGAGGCCGCGCTCGCGCGAGCGCAGCAGGATCTCCGCCGAGCCCAGGGTGCCGGCCGCCAGCACGACGACATCGGCCGCAATCGTTCCCCGCTCGCCGGCGCGGTCGAGCCGTTCGAAATGCACCCGCCACCCCTGCGCCCCGGCCGCCTCGACGTGGCCGACCTTGGCGTGGGTGAAGAGCTGGGCGCCGTGCCGCACCGCGTCGGGCAAATAGGTCAGCGCCACCGTGTTCTTGGCGCCGACATTGCAGCCGCCGCAGCAGTCGCCGCAGTACGTGCACGCCGGCTGCTCGACGCCGGCGGGATTGGTATTTCCTGCGAAGCTCACCACCACCGGGGACGCCACCGGCTCCCGGCCGATTGCCCGGCCGGCGTGGCGCAGCGCCTTGTACTTGGTGCGCTGCGCTGCCGCCGGGTCACGCGCCGGCCGCAGCCATCGCTCGGCTCTGGCAAAACCTTCCTCCAGCAGCCCGTCGCCCGCCACCGCGCTCGGCCACACGGGGTCGCGGAACATGCGATCATCCGGCCGCAGGGCTACGCCGGCATTGACGAGCGACCCGCCGCCGAGCCCGCAGCCGACCAGCACGTGCATGTCCTCGCCGAAGCGCACGTCGTAGAGGCCGGTGGGCGAGCCGATGGAGATGCGCTTTCCCGTCACCTGCATCTCGTTCCGCAAGTCGGGAAAGCGGGAGGGGAACTCGCCGGTGATGAACTCGCGCCCGCGCTCCAGCACGGCGACGCGCTTGCCGGCGCGGGCGAGCCGCGAGGCGGCCACGCCGCCGCCGTAACCGGAGCCGACCACCACCACGTCGTAGCGCGGGGAGAGCTGATCGATGGAGCGGGCGAGACGCGTCATGCGCTGGTCCGGTCAGCCGAGGCCGATGCGGCGAGCAACCTTGCGGAAGCGTTCCTCGGCATCCGGCGCGAAGCGGAACGCGGCGAGGAAGTCGCCGACGCGGTAGTGCGGCAGTTGGCGGTGGATGGCGGCAACCGCCGCGCGCGCCTCCTCGCTGCGGTCGGCCAGCGCAATGCAGAGGGCGGCGATGGCGCGGATGTGGGCGTGTGCGTTGGGGCGCGCCGCTGCCCTTGCGGCCCAGTCGGCGGCCTCCTCGTATCTGCCGAGCCGCACCAGGGCCATGGCGCGGGCGCCCAGCATGGCAAACAGCATCGGGTCGAACGGGCTCAGCTGCCGCGAGTGATCCGAGAACTCGACGGCGGCCCGGGCATCGCCGCCCTGCGAATGCACGAACGCCAGGGCATAGTGGCCCTGGGCGAAGTTGGGGCTCAGATCCACCGCCCGCTCCAGCTCGGCCACCGACTGGTCCTGCCGGCCGAGCAGCCACAGCGCACGGCCCATCGCCCAGTGCGCCGCCGGGTCGCGGTCGTCCACCATCAGGCTCTGCCCGGCGACCTCGAATGCCCGCTCGGCCTCCGTTTCGCGCCCTGCCCAGCCCTGGAACGCATTCTGCCAGTGGGTGAACGAGAGGCCCGCATAGGCGCGCGCGAAGGTGGGATCGAGGCGCACCGCCGTCTCGAAGAACTGCTGGGCGCGCGCATTGTCCTCCTTGTTGAAACGGTACATGTGCCACAGGCCGCGGTGGTGCGCCTCCCAGGCATCGAGCGAGCTCGGCGGCTTCAGGATGGCGCGGTTGCGCTCCAGCGTCTCGATCTCGGTGGCGATCGAGGCGACGATGCGGTTGCCGATCTCGTCGAGCACCTGGAAGGCGTCGTCCACCTTCTGGTCGAACACCTCGGTCCAGACGATGCGGGCCGTGCGCGTCTCGGCCAGCTCCACTCTCACGTTGAGCCGATTGCCGTGCCGGCGCAGGGCGCCGCTGACGATGTAGTCGACATTGAGGATGCGGCCCGCCTCCTCCGGTCCGACCCGTCGCTCGGCGAGCGCGAACACCGTGCCCTGGGCGATGACGAACAGGCTGCGCAGCTTGGCGAGCCTGGTGATGACGTCGTAGGCGAGGTTGCCCGCGAGCCCGCCGATCATGGCTGCCGGCGTCATCTCGGCGAACGGCATCACGGCGATGGAGGCGCGGCGCGGCCGGCCCGTCGGGCTGTCCGCAACGACCTCCTCGCCTCTTGCCCCCTGCGCGGCGGTGATCGTCTGGACCCGCGGCATGCTCTCCGCTCGAGCCCGCGCCGACCGCCAGGCCTCGCGCAGCGGCGTGGGGTCGAGTCCGTCGGCCTCGAACAGCGCTATCGCCGCCGCCAGGTGCTCGTCCCCCTCGCGCACGCGGGAGCGCCGCGCCAGGGCGGCGAGCAGCCGCTCGTGTGCGCGCAGGTCGAACGGGGCGAGCTCCACCCATTTCTCGAGGTAGCTCACGGCCTCTTCGCCGCCGGCGTCGGCGGCCAGATGCTCCAGCACGGCCACCTGGCAGCCGCGGAACCGGCGCCGCTGCGCGGTCAGCCACGTGCCGAAGGCCGGGCTGCGATCGATCTGCAGGCCGTCGAGGAGCTCGCCACCGAACAGCTCCGCCAGCGTCCGCAGCCGCTCCGGCGCGAGGCCGGCGATACCCTGCTGGGCCGCCTCGGTGATCTCGAGCGCATCGACGGCAGCATCAGCGAGGTCCAACCGCACACTGTCGCCGCGCACCTCGACCCTGTGCCGGTCCGGCCCGTCGACCATGCCCCTGAGCTTGCTCAGGCACCAGCGCAGCTCTCCGCGCGGATCGTTGGGCACATCCCACAGAAGCTCGCACAGGTGGCTGCGCGAAACGGGGGCCGGCGCCAGCGCCAGGTAGCCCATGAGCGCGCGCACCTTGCGCGAAGCCGGCAGCTTCACGGCCTCACCCTCGCGCTGGACCGCCAGGGGCCCCAGCAGCCGCACCTCGAGCGGAGCGGGCCCGCGCGCGCGGGCGGATCGGACCGATTCCACGGGCTTTTCCATGGCGGCTACCACGCTCGTCTCCACGCGCGGCTGTTAGTACCTGCTGCACACAGCCGTGGTGCCGCGGGGAACATCCCGCCCTGCGGGCCATGCAGACTACCAGCTTTGCCAACGGAGAACAAAATGGTTACGGCAGTTGCGATTCTCACCCAGGCTTCGCAGTCTCCCCAGGTCGACCTCGACGCGCTCAAGGCACGCCAGCATGGCGCCTGGTCGTCCGGCGACTACGCTGTGGTCGGCACCACCCTGCAGATCGTCGGCGAGGCGCTGTGCGAGGCGCTCGATGTCCGCTCGGGGCAGAAGGTGCTCGACGTAGCTGCCGGCAACGGCAACTTCACGCTCGCCGCGGCACGGCGCTGGTGCGACGTCGTCTCGACCGACTACGTTCCGAGCCTGCTCGAGCGCGGCCGCGTCCGAGCCGCTGCCGACGGCCTCTCCGTCGAGTTCAGGGAGGCGGATGCCGAGGCGCTGCCCTTCCCCGATGCGTCCTTCGACGCGGTGGCCTCGACCTTCGGCGTCATGTTCACCCCCAACCAGGAGAAGGCCGCCTCCGAGCTCATGCGCGTGTGCAGGCCGGGCGGCAAGATCGGGCTCGCCAACTGGACGCCCGAAGGCTTCATCGGCCAGCTGTTCAAGACGCTCGGCAAATATCTGCCGCCGCCCGCCGGCGTGAAGTCGCCGGCGCTGTGGGGCACCCGTGCCCGACTGTCGGAGCTGTTCGGCGCCGAGGCCTCCGGCATCAGGGCCGAGAGCCGCAACTTCGTTTTCCGCTACCGCTCGCCGCAGCACTTCCTGGACGTCTTCAGGACCTACTACGGCCCGATGCTCAAGGCCTTCGCCGCGCTCGATGCAGCCGGCAAGCAAGGGCTCGAGACCGATCTTCTCGCTCTCATCGGGGCGACGAACCGGGCGGGCGACGGCACGGTGGTGTTGCCGAGCGAGTTCCTGGAAATCGTCATCACCAAGCGCTGAAGCCGGCCCGCGCGGGCCTCCTTCGACCGCTCGACTGGAGAAAACGGCCCATGAGGCTCGCGTGCTCCACTGTTGTCCGCCTGGTGGCATTCGTGATCGCGATGGCGGTCATCGTCATCGGCCTCACCCAACCTCACGCCGCCGGGACGCCGCATCACCCCTCCTCGCGGGTGATGGCGCAAGACGGCGCGTTCCTGACGGAGGCCCGATGATCGACGACCCGGCAGGAGCGGTCGACTACGAGGAGGCGGGCGCCGGCCCGACTGTCGTGCTGGTGCCCGGATCGTGCAGCACGACCGCCGCCTGGCGGCCGGTGATTGCCGGCTTCGAAGGCCGTTTCCGCTGCGTGTCGACCAGCCTGCTCGGGTATGGCGGAACGGCCGAGCGGCGCACGGCTGCCGATCCCTCCATCGCCTACGAGGCCGAGGCGGTGGAGGCGGTCGTTCGCCACGCCGCCGGCGGTCCGGCGCATCTCGTGGGCCACTCGTTCGGCGGCCTCGTGGCGCTTGCCGTTGCGCTCCGCCGCAGGGTGCCACTGGCGAGCCTCGCAATCCTCGAGGCTCCGGCGCCCGAGCTCCTGCGCGCCTGCGGCGAGCTCCACCACTACCGCGCGTTCCGCGACATGACCGACGGCTACTTCGCGGCCTTCCATCGCGGTGACCGCGACGCCATTGCCGCCATGATCGATTTCTACGGCGGACCGGGCACCTTCGCCTCCTGGCCGGCGCGGGTGCGCGGCTATGCGGTCGAGACCACGGCCGTCAACATCCTCGACTGGGCGGGTGCCTTCGCCTACCCGCTGTCTCCGGCACACCTGGCCGGCGTTTCCATCCCCGTGCTGGTCGTGCGCGGCGGGGCAAGCCACCCGGCGGTGCAGCGCGCCAACGAGCTCCTGAGCCTGCACATGCCCGCGGCCGCGCTCGTCACCCTGGCAGGGGCCGCGCACTTCATGATCTCCACCCACGCCTACGGGGTGGCGGCGGCCATCGCGGCCCATGTGGTGCAGGCAGCGCAGATTCCAGGGGACGGGAGGCTCGCCTGCAGCGCATGACCCCTCGTCAGCGGTACCGGCTGCGGCCGCCTCCCCGCGTGAAGGTGTAGACGGTGCGGTAGAAGAGTTGCTCGGCGGTCATGGCGGGCGGCGGCGTCGGAAACCGTGTCTTCTGCAATGCCGCTACCGCCAGCTCGTCCACCTTCGGGTTGCCGCTCGACCTGCTGACGCCCACCGACGCGAGGGTGCCGTCCGGCCCGATCCTGAATTCCACCTCGACGGCGCCCGTCTCGTAGACCGTCTTGGGCTTCGTCCTGCTGAGCACCATCGCCACCTGGCGGCTGTAGTCGCGCGCGATGCCGGCGCTGGCTCCGGCGGGGGCGCTCTGCGGGGGAGTGTCGGCCTCGCCGCGCGCGCTGACGCCTCCGGCGGACGGAGCGGACGCTTCCTGCTTCCTCCGCTCCGGCTCGGCGGGTGCCTGCGCGACCGCCTCCACGGGGGGAACGGGCGCGGCCGCGGGCGCCTCCGTCTTCTCCTCCCGCTTCTCGGCATCGTCGCCCGGCGTGGCTTCGCGCGCGGAAGGCAATGGCGCGGCGCCGTCCGTTTCATCGACGCGCGCCAACTCCGCTGCCGTTACATTCGGCTGCGCCACCGCCGTCTCGCGTGACTCGTGTGCCTGCGAGCTGACGATGGTCACGCTGATGGCGTCGGCGAGCTGCCCGCCGCCGCCGTCCATGTCGTATGCCGGAGCAAGCAGGAGGGCGTAGAGGAGCGCCGCGTGGGCCGCGAGCGCGGCCATCCACCCCATCAGCTGCGCCGGACGCTGTGCTGCCGGCGTGCCGCCCGGGCGAGGCGCGTCTGCTGCTGGAAGCTCGAGGTGGACCGGGGGCGGCGGCAGCCGGGCCGCGTTCGGGGCGTCCGCGGCGGGAGTGGCCGCAGGGCGAGGCTCCGCCGCCCCCGCACTCCTCGATGCCACCCGCAATGCTGCCCCCCTGTTCATGCGTTACACTGTAACATGCCAGACACGCTTCAGGACAAGTAGGGCACCCAGCGATTGGGCCCGCTTGTGGCGGTCGCTCCGGCCCGCTAGTTGTTACGTTATACAGTTACATTAAGAGTTCCCCAATGGCCGATCCTCGTTGCAGCCCGCAGTGGTGGAGCTCCGCCATCGCCGCCTTCGCGTTGGCCGCCGGCACGCTTCCCGGCATTGAATCACGGGCGCAGACGCAGCTGCCGGGCGTCGTCGTGATCACCACGCCCAGCCCCGTCGCACCCTCGAGGCCCGCCACCCCGCCTGAGACCCAGGCACCGCCCGCTCTCACGGCGCCGACGCCTGCCCTCCCCGAGGACGCGTTCGTTGCCGTGACCGTCGTGCCCTCGCCCGAGATCGCTGCCGCCGGCGGGCAGAACCTGGGTGACTCCCTGCAATTCAAGCCCGGCATCACCGGCTCCAACTTCGCACCAGGCGCCAACCGCACCGTCATCCGCGGCCTCGACAGCTACCGCGTGCGCATGCAGGAGAACGGCATCGGCGCGCACGACGTGTCGGCGCTGAGCGAGGACCACGCCGTGCCGATCGATCCGTTCGCGGCCGATCAGATCGAGGTGGTGCGCGGCCCCGCCACTCTGCGCTACGGCTCGCAGGCCATCGGCGGCGTCGTCAATGCCGTCAACGACCGCATTCCCGCGGCGATCCCGCCGCGCGGCTTCCGCGGCCAGGTCAGGGGCGGCCTCGCCTCCGTCGACGACAGTGCCGACGGCGCCGTCGAGTTCACCGTGGGCTCCGGCAGCTTCGCGGTCCACGCCGACGCCTTCCGGCGCCGGGCGGAGGACTACGATACCCCTGCGGGCCGGCAGTTCAACTCGTTCGCCGACAGCGAGGGCTTCTCGGTCGGCGCCTCGCACATATGGCGGGACGGCTTCGTCGGCTTGGCCTACGTGAACATCGCCAGTCTCTACGGCATCCCCGGCACGGAGGCGGTCATCGAGAGGACGCGCATCGACATGCACCAGGACAAGATCATGTCCAAGGGCGAGTGGCGCGTGCGCGACCACGGCATCGAGGCGATCCGCTATTGGTTCGGCGCTTCCAGCTACGCGCACGACGAGATCGGCTCGGCGACCGGCTCGGCCGAGGTCGGGTCGCGAT
>DASRDL010000008.1:0-4801 GCA_035652635.1 Hyphomicrobiaceae bacterium
GGCCACCGGCCGGCCGGAGGCCGCGGCGTGGATGAGGGCGATGGAGGCGCCGTCGGAATGCCCGATGAGCAGCGGGCGCTCCAGCCCGAGCTGGTCGAGCAGGGCCGGCAGCACGTCGAGCGCCTCCTCGTGCATGAAGCGAGGTCCGCGCGTGCCCGAGAGCGGCGCCGACTGGCCGTAGCCGAAGCGCGAATAGACGAGCGCGCGCGCGCCGAGCCTGCCGGCCACCTCGTCGGGGAAGTCGCGCCACAGCGCCACGCAGCCGAGCCCTTCGTGCAGGAACACCAGCGGCGTCCGCGCGGCATCGCCGGGAATCATGCGGTACTCGATTGGGCGGCCGGTGACGGCGGCGAAGGGCATGGGGCTCGACTCCGATCCGGCTAGACACCGAGGTGCCGATGCATGAAATCGGGGCGGGCCAGCAGGTCGGCCGGCGGCCCGTCGAACACCACCTCGCCTTTGACCAGGATGACGACGCGGTCGGCAATGCCGGTGACGGCGGCCACCGTCTTGTCGACGATGAGCGTGGCCATGCCGGTCGAGCGGATCAGGCGGATGGTTTGCCAGATCTCCTCGCGGATCAATGGGGCCAGGCCCTCGGTGGCCTCGTCGAGGATCAGGAGCCTCGGATTGGTGAGGAGCGCGCGGCCGATGGCCAGCATCTGCTGCTCGCCGCCGGAGAGCTGGTCGCCGCGGTTTCCCCGCCGCTCGGCGAGCCGGGGAAAGAGCTCGAGCACGCGCGTGCGCGTCCAGGCGCCGGCACGCTCGCCCGCCGCCCGCTCGGCAATGGCCAGGTTCTCCGCGACGCTGAGGCTGGCGAAGATGCCGCGCCCCTCCGGCACGTAGGCGATGCCGCGCCGGGCGATGGCGAACGTGGGCAGGCGGGTAGCGTCGCGGCCGTCGATCCGCACCTCGCCGCTGCGGGGATGCACCAGGCCCACCAGCGTGCGGATCAGCGTGGTCTTGCCCATGCCGTTGCGGCCCATCAGGCCCACCGTCTCGCCCGGCCCGATCGCCACCGACACGGCACGCAGCACGTGGCTCTGGCCGTAGAAGGTGTCGAGCGCGCGGCCCTCGAGCAATGGCGCCGGCGCGGGCATCAGGCGGCCCCCCCGAGATAGGCCTGCTGCACGGCCACGTTGGCGCGGATCGCCTCGGGCCGGCCCGCCGCCAGCACGGCTCCCTCGGCCATCACCGTCATCCAGTCGGCGACGGCGAAAACCACGTCCATATCGTGCTCGATGAGGAGCAGGGCATGCTCGCGGGCCAGTTCCTCGAGCAGGCCGGTCATGCGCTGGGATTCCTCCGGCCCCATGCCGGCCAGCGGCTCGTCGAGAAGCAGCACCTTGGGCTCGCTCGCGAGCGCCATGGCGATCTCGAGCTGGCGCTGCTCTCCGTGCGACAGCGCCCCGGCTATGCGCTCTGCCCCCGTGAGGCCGACGCGGGCGAGAGCACGCTCCGCCCGGTCGGCGAGCTCGCTCTCCCGCGAGGCCCGCACGAACAGGCGGCGCGGCGAGGCGGCGACGGCCTGCACCGCGAGGCGCACGTTCTCGCGCACGCTCAGGCCGGCGAAGATGTTGGTGCGCTGGAACGAGCGGCCGATGCCGAGGACGGTCATGCGCCACGGCGGCTCGCCGGTGACGTCGCGGCCCGCGAGCTCGATGCGTCCCGCCGTCGGCCTGATCTCGCCCGACAGCATGTTGACGAGCGTGGTCTTGCCGGCGCCGTTGGGCCCGATGACGGCGTGCAGCTCGCCGCGACGCAGCGAGATGGAAACGTCGCGCACCGCCACGAGGCCGCCGAAGCGGCGGGTGAGGCCGTGTGTGGCGAGCACCGGCGAAACCGTGTCGGCCGCCTCAGCCATGGCGGGCTGCTTCGCCCGAGGCCGCCTCGCGGGGCCTGCCCGCCGCTACGCGCCCCAACAGGGAGGGAGCGGTGATGCCGCCGCTCAAGCCCCTCGGCAGCGCGATCACCACTGCCAGCACCACGAGGCCTTCCACCAGCAGCTTGCGCTCGGTGACGATCTGGGCCACCTCGCCCAGCGCCGTGTAGGCGAGTGCGCCGACGATGGGCCCGTGCAGCGTGCTCAGGCCCCCGAGCAGGATCATCAGCAGCGCCTCGGCGGAGCGGTGCCAGCCGATCAGCTCCGGGTTCACGAAGCCGCGCTGCATGGCCCACATGTGGCCGGCCACGCCGGCCAGCAGGCCGGCAATGACGAAGGCGGCAAGCTTGTAGCGGTACGTGTCGAAACCCAGGGCCTGCATGCGATGCTCGTTGACGCGGATGCCGGCGAGCGCGCGCCCGAACAGCGAATTCAGGAGGAGGACGAGGCCGAGGTACATGGCAACGAGCAGCGCCAGCGACACGTAGTAGACGGCATAGGGGCGCTGGCGCCTCGTGAGGGGCAGCTGCCAGTCGAGGATGGACAGCACCGGCCGCGCCAGGAAGGCCCCATCGGCGCCGCCCCCGAGCTTGGTGTCGTGGAACAGAAAGAACAGCATCTGCCCGAAGGCCAGCGTCACCATCAGGAAGAAGAAGCCGCGCGTGCGCAGCGACAGCGCCCCCACCACCAGAGCCGCCAGCCCGGCGACCAGCACCGCCATCGGCAAGGTGACGAGGATCGACAGGCCGGCGTTGGCCGGTGTGACGAGATAAACCGTGTAGGCGGCAAGCCCGTAGAAGGCGGCGTGGCCGAGGCTGACGAGACCGGTGCAGCCGACCAGCAGCTGGAGGCTGAGCGCTAGCATGGCCGAGATCAGCGCGTAAGTGCCGAGCTCCACGTAATAGCCGGAGACGACGAGCGGCAGCAGGGCCAGCACCGCTGCCCCGGCACCCAACAGCACGACATTGCGCCTGCCCTGCGGCAGCATCAGCGCGCGCTCCCCTCGCCCCTCATGTGCGCTGCCCGAACAGCCCCGAAGGCCGCCAGATCAGCACGAACGCCATCAGCACGTAAACGGCGAGCCCGGCGAGTCTCGGCACGTACGCCTTGCCCAGTGTGTCGACGAGGCCGATGATGAGGGCCGACCAGAAGGCGCCGGATACCGAGCCCAGCCCGCCGATCACCACCACCACGAACGAGATGATGAGAAAACCGTCGCCCATGTTGGGATAGACGGAGTAGAGCGGCGCCGCCAGCACGCCGGCGACGAGCGCCAGCGCCGTGCCGATGGCGAACACCGTCATGTGCACCGCGCGCGCGTCGATGCCGAGGACGTCGACCATCTCGGGCTTCTCGGCCACCGCGCGGATGATGGCGCCCATGCGCGTGCGCTCTATCCACCAGAAGAGGGCGAGCGCCAGCGCCAGGCATACGCCGATGACGGCGAAGCGGTAGGCCGAGTAGCTGAAACCCGGCGTGATCGGCACCGAGAAGTCGAACAGCGCCGGCACCGGCACCGAGTAGAAGTCGTTGCCGACGAGCAGCGAGCGCCCCTCCTCGAACAACAGGATCAGGGCGAAGGTGAGCAGCACCTGGTCGAGATGCTCGCGGGCGTAGAAGAACCGGAACAGGCCGCGCTCCAGCACGAGGCCCAGCAGGATGCCGCCGGCAAAGGCGACCGGCAGCGCAACCCACACCGAGCCCCACACGCGCGTGACGAGGAACGCCACGTAGGCGCCGATCATGAACAGCGAGCCATGGGCCAGGTTGATGATACCCATGACACCGAAAATGAGCGTAAGCCCGCTGGCGATGAGGAAGAGCAGCAGGCCGTATTGCACGCCGTTGAGAAGCTGCGCGAGGAGGCCGGGGAGATCCATGTGGACGCCTTCATCCCCTCTCCCCGCGCGCGGGGAGAGGGCCGGGGTGAGGGGCAGGAGCTTGCTCCACCTCGGCGTCTGCCGCCGCCCCTCACCCACCTCTCCCCATGCCTGAAGAGGCACGGGGAGAGGGAGTTGCTCACGCCAGCTTGCAGCCGGTGCCGGGGTCGGCCAGGTTCTCGACGGCGATGCCCACCACCTTGTTCTCGCCGCCCTGGGCCTTGCGCAGGTAGATATGCTGCGTGACGTTCTGGGAGGCGGACATGCTGATGGGACCGCGCGGCGATTCGATCTTGGCGGCGCGCAGCGCCTTGTAGAGATTGGCCTCGTCCTCGATGTTGCCCTTGACCGCCTCGAGGCCGACCGCCAAGAGCTGGGCCGCGTCATAGCCCTGCACGGCATAGACGTCGGCGTCGCGGCCGGCCTTGTCCTTGAAGGCCTTGCGGAACGCGGCGTTCTTGGGATTGTCGAGGCCGTCGCCGTAATGCAGCGCTGTCTCGATGCCTTCGGCGGCCGCGCCCTGGGCCCCGAGCACGCCTTCCGTGAGGAAGCCCGAGCCCACCAGCGGCACTTTGATGCCGGCCGCCGCGTACTCCTTGACGAACTGCACGGCACCGCCGCCGGCGAAGAAGGAGCCCACCACGTCCACGCCGAGCCCCGGAATCTGCGCGAGCAGCGGCTGGAAGTTGGTCTGCGGGAAGGGCAGCGTGAGATTGGGGAGCATCTGACCGCCGCCCTTCTCGAACGCCTCCTTGAAGCCCTGGCCGCTCTCGGCGCCGGCCGCATAGTCCCACGTCACCCACACGCTCTTCTTGTAGCCCTTCTTGGCGGCGGCCACGCCCATGCCGTAGGCGGGCTGCCAGTTGGTGAAGGAGGAGCGGAACACGTTCTTGGCGCACAGCTCGCGCGTGACGGCGACGTTGCCGGCATTGGGCACGATGGTGAGGGTGCCGCTCTCCGACACCACCTTGTGGATGCCCATCTGCACGCCGGAGTGCACCGTGCCGATCAGCACGTCGACCTGGTCGCGCTTGACGAG
>DASRDL010000009.1:0-6678 GCA_035652635.1 Hyphomicrobiaceae bacterium
CTTCTCCTACCCCGAGGTGAAGGTGGGCTTCACCGGCGGCCTCATCACCAACATCGCCTCCCGCATTCCGCACAAGATCGCCATGGAGCTGCTGCTGGTCGGCGAGCCGATCGATGCGAAGCGGGCCTACGAGGTGGGCTATGTCAACAAGGTCGTCCCGGTCGCGGAGTTGATGCCGGCGGCGATGGACTATGCGCGCCGCATCGCCGCCACCGCGCCGCTGCCCTCGCGCGCCTTGAAGCGCTTCGTCGCCGAGGCCATGCCCAAAGGTCCCACGGAGATCGCGGGCATCGCCCGGTCGAAGACGGATGCCATCTTCGCCAGCGAGGATTGGGCGGAGGGCCGCAAGGCCTTCGCCGAGAAGCGGCCGCCGAACTATCGCGGAAGGTGAGTGGTCACCGGGCGCGGCGCGCCCCTCTCCCCACTGTTTGCGTGGGGAGAGGGAGGGAGCCAACGTCACACCCGCTCCAGGATGACGGCGATGCCCTGGCCGACGCCGATGCACATGGAAACGAGGGCATAGCGCCCCCCCGAACGCTCGAGCTGGCGCGTTGCGGTGAGCGCCAGCCGCGTGCCGGAGGCGCCGAGCGGATGGCCGACGGCGATGGCGCCGCCGTTGGGATTGACGCGGGTATCGTCGAAGGAAAGCCCGAGGCCCTTGAGGCAGGCCAGCACCTGGGCGGCAAATGCCTCGTTGATCTCGATGACGTCCATGTCCTTGAGGTCGAGGCCGGCGCGCTCCAGTGCCTTCTTGGCCGCCGGCACCGGGCCGAAGCCCATGACGCGCGGCGGCACGCCGGCCACCGCCGTGGCGAGGATGCGCGCCTTCGGCTTCACGCCCGCCCGATCGCCCGCATCGCGGCTCGCCACGATCAGCGCCGCCGCACCGTCGTTGATGCCCGAGGCGTTGCCGGCGGTGGTGACGCCGTCGGGGAACAGCGCTTTCAGCTTCTGCAGGGTCTCGAGCGTCGTCTCGGGGCGGGGGTGCTCGTCCTCGCTGACGACGGCATCGGGCTTGCCGCGGCCCTGCGGGATCGACACCGGCTTGATCTCGCCTTTGAAGAAGCCGTCCTTGGCGGCTCTCGCATACTTCTGCTGCGAGGCCAGCGCGAAGCGGTCGCAGTCCTCGCGCTTGAGCTGGTAGTCGCGCGCCAGGTTGTCGGCCGTCTGCGGCATGGTGTCGGCGCCGAACAGGCTTTCGATCTTGGGATTGGGGAAGCGGGCGCCGAGGGAGGAATCGAACACGCGGAAGTCCTTGGCGAACGGCTGCTCGGCCTTGCCGACCACGAACGGCGCCCGCGTCATGCTCTCCACCCCGCCGGCGACGCACACGTCGGCCTCGCCGCAGGTAATGGCATGCGCGGCCCCGGCGAGCGCGTTGAGCCCCGACCCGCACAGCCGGTTGTGCACGGCGCCCGGGGTTTCCACCGGCAGCCCGGCCAGCAGCAGGGCGTGGCGGGCGACGTTGCGGCTGTCCTCGCCGGCCTGGGAGGCGCAGCCGACCGACACGTCGTCGATGGTCTCCGGCGCGAAGCCCGAGCGCGCCACCACCTCCTTGACGACGCCGGCCAGCAGATCGTCGGGGCGCACGCGCGACAGGGCGCCGGCGTGCCGGCCGAACGGCGTGCGCAGTCCATCGTAGATGTAGGCTTCGAGCATTGTTCTCGCCTCCCCAGGAATCATCGCGCGAGGGCGGCCCGGGCGCGCGAGGCCCGGCTCACACCTTGGGCGCGTCAGCCGGCTTGTACACCTTGGGGCCACGCAGCGCGAGCACCACTTCGGCCATGATGGAGATGGCGATCTCCTGCGGGCTCTGGGCGCCGATGTTGATGCCGATGGGTGCGTGGATGCGCGCGATCTCATCCTTGCTGAAGCCGGCCGCCGCCAGCCGCTCGGCGCGCTTGGCGTTGTTGCGCCGGGAGCCCAGCGCGCCGATGTAGAAGCAGTCCGAGCGCATGGCGAGCTTCAGCGCCTCGTCGTCGATATGTCCGACGTGGGCCAGCGCCACCACCGCCGTGTAGGGGTCGAGCCCGATCTTGGGGATGGCATCCTGCGGCCACTCGGTGTCGAGGCGGATGCCGGGGAAGCGCGCCTCGGCGGCGAAAGCGGTGCGCGGATCGACCACCAGCACCTCGTAGCCCGCGATCTTGACGAGCTGTGCCAGCACCTGGCCGATATGGGTGGCGCCGATGATGATGACACGCGCCGGCGGCACCATGGCGTGGATGAACACCTCGCCATCGGGCGTCAGCTGGAGCTCGCTCTCGCCGCTGTCGAAGCGCTGGCGGATCGAGGCGTCGGCGTTCGCATCGTCGCGGCCGAACAGCTCGTGGCGGCCGTCGGCGAGCCGCGTCCGCACCACCAGCCCGCGCCGGTTGGTGCGCGCATCGAGCGCCCTGGTGACGAGCGGCAGGCCGTCGCCCTTCTCCAGCCGCTCCAGGAAGACCTTGATCTGGCCGCCGCAGGGCAGGCCCACCTGCCAGGCCGTCTCGTCGGCCACGCCGAACTCGAGCGTCTTGGGCTTGCCGCTGGCCAGGATGTCCTCGGCCTCGGCGATCACCTCGCCCTCCACGCAGCCGCCCGACACCGATCCCTCGAAGCGGCCGTCGGGGGCGATCACCATCTGCCCGCCCACGCCCACCGGCGCCGAGCCCCAGGTGCCGACCACGGTGGCGAGGGCAACGCGCCCCTCCGCGTCGAGCCAGCTGCGTGCCGCCTCGAGCACATCGTGGGCCTTGGCGCGGTGGAGGGTGGTCGGGGGCTCGGACATGGGGCTGCCTCTGTCTTGTCTGGCGCTGCCGCCGCCGGTGGCGCCGGCGGGCGGCGCGGGAATCGGGGGCCGCAAAAAAGACGGCGGCACCGGCGGCGTGCGCCGGTGCCGCTGTTCTAACCGTTATATTCGGCCGGGTCGAGCGTCTCGGCGCCCGTCCGTGCCGGCGCCGTCGCCTCAGGCGCGCGCCAGGCTCGAATCGAAGAGCTCGAGAATGGCATTGCGCGAGGACACCGGCGGGCCGTCGTTGATGGTGTAGATGGCCTCGTAGGCCTCCTCCGGCGTGTCGCGCCCGGTCATCCACATGGCGGCCTGCGCGGCCAGCTGCCGCGCCTGGTCGACATCGCCGGTGATGTCGAAGCCCGCCCGCACCAACGCGCCGAAGGCGCAGAAGCGCGCGGCCCTGGGGTCGGTCGGATCGCAGTCGCGGTTGTTGCGGGTGAGCGCCAGGGTGTACCGCGTCCAGCCCGAGCGCAGGGCAACATACGCGCGGGCGCGCTCGATCACTTGCGTGTTGATGGGCTTTGCCATGGTCCTGCACCTCCCGTTTGGGGCTTGGCCGATTGGGCTTGGCTGGTATGCGCAACCAGCATCCCATCATCGGACCGGTTCGCGCAAGTGCGTTAAGGGTCGATCGGCGGCGCCGACGGATGTTTTGCCAATGTCTTCAGGGCAGTAGGCGGACTGCCGGGCGTCTTGCCCGGTCGCGGTGCCACCGCCTGCGCAAATTGCCTAGCATTTGCCATGCAGATCTCGCACATTCAACCCATGCGCGAGTTTGTGTGGGTAAGTACAACTCATGGGCTAGTGGCGTTCGCGCTGGCCCTGGGTCTCACCGGCGGGCCGGCGTTGCAGGTCTCAGCCCGCTCCGACGTCGACGGCGCGGCCCTGGTCGGGGTCGCTCATGTCGTCGACGGCGACACCATCACCATCGGCGAGACGCGGGTGCGCCTCGAGGGCATCGACGCCCCCGAGGCGGGGCAGACCTGTCCGCGGCGCTGGATCGGCACGTGGGCTTGCGGCGCTGCGGCGACGGCAAGGCTCGGCCAGCTCGTCGGCGACAAGCCCGTCACCTGCCAAACGCGCGGGCTCGACAGGTACGGGCGCGTCCTGGCGGTGTGCTTCGCCGATGGCCGCGACATCAATGCGCAGATGGTGCGCGAGGGGCTCGCGTGGGCCTTCGTCAAATACTCGCACACCTACGTGCGCGAGGAGGCTCAGGCCCGGGCCGAGGGCGTCGGCATCTGGCAGGCGGAGACTCTGCCGGCCTGGGAGTTCCGCTCCCGCCGCTGGGCGACGGCCGAGAGCGCGGCGCCCGAGGGCTGCGCCATCAAGGGCAACGTCACGCGCAACGGGCGCATCTATCACACGCCCTGGAGCCCCTGGTATGGGCAGATCAGGATGGAGCCCGACAAGGGCAAGCGCTGGTTCTGCACCGAGGCCGAGGCGCTCGCCGCCGGCTGGCGACCGGTGGCGGCGCATTGAGCAGAGGGGATGCGGCGCCGGCCGGGGCCAATGCGCCGATCCTCACAGTCGGTCCCGTTCCGTCCTGCCAATGGTCTCGGCAATCTTCCCGCGTCCGCGGGGCAGCGGAATCGCTCAGTTGCCCACCCGCGGGGCCAGCGGCGCAACCGGCGGGGTGCGCTCCATCGGCGGGGCGACCTCCGACCTCGGCGGCGGCCATGGCCGCTCGTGCGGCGGCGGCGGACCGTAGCGTTCGATGTTCGTCAGGGGGGGTAGCGGCGGCGGGGGAGGCGGGGAGGGCCGCGCGCCGGTGTTCGTTTGGGCGCCGGCGGGTGTCACCGCCGCCAGCACCAAGGCTGCAATGAGCGCAGCGCGGATGCGGGTCATAGGCTCTGGTTCCATGCAACGTGCTGACCCGATTGGGCCAATTTCTCCTCCCAGCAATATGGGTTGGTAGCCCCGCGGCGGGAAGGGCGTGGGCCCTGTGCTGCACCGACGGCCCAGCCCGGCAGAGCTGACGCTCGGCCGGCGCGCGCCTGGCCGCTGCGTTCCCGGGGACATTCTGCGCTATCATTGCAAAGCCATGACAGCCGCCGAGGGCGGTCGAGCGCGGCTCGAGGCATCGCACGACAGCGTCCGCAAGCCTCCGGACACCCGAGGAAACGCCACCTGATGACTGCCACAGCTGCGCAAGGCGGCCTCCTCAGCTTGAGCGGGCGGCAATGGCTCATCCTGCTGATGGTCCAACTCGCCAACATGCTGTTCGGCATGACCATCACGCTCGCCAACCTGGTGCTGCCGCAGATGCGCGGCACCTTGTCGGCAACCCAGGACGAGATCTCCTGGGTGGTGACGCTGAACTTGGTGGCCACCGCCGTCGCCACCCCCATGACGGGGTGGCTGTCGAGCCGGCTCGGCTGGCGCAACCTGATGTTCGGCACGGTGATGGGCTTCACCGTCTCCTCGTTCCTGTGCGGCATCGCCAGCAGCCTCGACACCCTCATCCTCGCCCGCGTGATGCAGGGCGCTTTCGGCGCCCCCATCATGCCGATGGGGCAGGCCATCCTGCTCGCCACCTTCCCGCGCCACCTGCAGCCGTTCGCCCTCGTCATGTGGGGCGTCGGGGCCGTATTCGGGCCGGTGGTGGGGCCGATCGTCGGCTCGGTCATCACCGAGGCCTACAACTGGCGCGCGGCCTTCTTCATGATCGTGCCCGCGGGGCTGTGCGCCATGACCTGCATCTGGTTTGCGCTCGCCGACCACACCCGGCGCTCGACCGTCCACTTCGACTGGGTGGGCTTCCTGGCGCTGTCGACGGCCATCGTCGCCGCCCAGCTCATCTTCGACCGCGGCCAGCGCCTCGACTGGTTCGACTCGCGCGAGATCGTCCTGCTCGCCTTCATCGGCGGGCTCGCCTTCTGGATCTTCGCCGCCCACTGCCTCACCGCCGAGCGCCCGTTTCTCGACCCGCGCCTGCTGCTCGACCGCAACTTCGCCGTCGGCGTTCTCATCGCCTTCGTGATGGGCATGCTGGCCTTCACCAGCCTCGTGCTGTTCCCGACCCTGCTGCACGACCTGCGCGGCTACCCCGACAACGTCATCGGCGTGCTGCTCGCCGCCAGGGGCCTCGGCAACTGGACGGCCTTCTTCTTCATCGTGCAGCTCACCCGTGCCGCGCCGCGCTTCGCCATCGGCGCCGGCCTCGCCGTGCAGGCCGGGGCCGGCTACTGGATGGCGCAGTTCGACATCAACGTCACCGACTTCGGCATGTTCTGGAGTCACTTCCTGATGGGCCTCGGCCACAGCATCACCTTCACGCCGATGACGGTGATGGCCTTCGCCACCCTGCCGCGGCACCAGCTGACCGAGGGCTCGGCCGTGTTCACGCTGATGCGCAACTTCGGCTCGAGCCTCTTCATCTCGCTCGTCGTCATGGTGCTGGTGCGCTCCACGTCGATGAACTATGCGCGCATGACCGAGTTCGTCACGCCCTTCCGCGAGGCCCTGCTGTTCCCGGGCCTGCCGCTGTCGTGGAGCCTCGAGGAGACCGCCGGGCTGATGCGCCTGTCGGGCGAGGTGCATCGTCAGGCCTCGATGATCGGCTACGTCAACGCCTTCTACCTCATGTTCTTCGTCGCCGCGGCGGCGGTGCCGCTCGCCTGCCTGCTGCGCACCGCGCACCGCGAGGGCTGAGGGGCGCACGGACGCGCCCGCTGCGGAGCGGATCGGTCGGAGCAAGAGCCATGACAGGCAAGACATCGAAGACGGCGAAGGCGGCAAGGGCGGCCGTCACCCGCGCAGCCGCCGCCGGGCCGAGGCTCCTCGCCGGCGGCAATCCGCAGATCGCCAAGGGCTACGGTGACGCCACCGTCGAGGCCTACATCGCCGCCATGCCGGGCTGGAAGCGCGACGTCGGCCGCCGCCTCGACGCGCTCGTAACGCGC
>DASRDL010000010.1:0-3013 GCA_035652635.1 Hyphomicrobiaceae bacterium
CGGCAGCAGCAGCACCACGAGGCCCAGCCAGAATGCCACCCTGATCAGGAACATTGCGGGTTACGCCCAACTCTTGTTGCTTGCCGTGACGCCGGCTTCTGGCCGGCATGACGTTAGGACTAACAGGCAAACCTCTCGATCGCGCAAAGGGCGCCGCGCCGATGCTGCGAAAAGTTGCATCGAATTGTAGGCATGGGGACCAATCCCGGCTTTGACAGGACGCGCGCCCCTCGCACGGAGCGGTGCACGATTGGTGAAGAGATCGGGTTAACACTTCGTTTAGAAGCTGCCGCGAATAATGCCCGGTGGGGTAACGGCGGAGTTAAGAATAATGACCCCGGGGCAGGCGCGCATTGCCTTGTTGAGCTTCCTCGCGGTGGCGCTCGGCGTGGCGTTCAACGTCTTCTTCCTCCAGACCAAGCCGGCAGGTCCGTTCGAGGCTCCGGCGCAGGCCAGGGCCCGGGGCAAGGCCGTCGAGACAGGCACCGCCCGCAGCGCCGACCCTGCATCCCCCGTCACCTCCGGGCACCAGATCAAGATCGCCCGCTACGCACCCGATCCCGCACGAAGCCTTCCCGCCGCCCCGCGGGAGGCCGATCGCGATACCGTGCGCGCCATCCAGCGCGAGCTCGGTCTGCGCGGCTACGGCCCCCTCGAGGAGGACGGCGCCCTGGGCCTCACCACCCGTGCCGCCATCGTCGCCTTCGAGCAGGACCACGGCCTGCCGCCCAGCGGTGAGGCGAGCGAGCGCCTGCTGCGCCGCATCCTGTTCGGCTCGGCACTCGGCTCCGATGCGGATGCGACCGACGCCGCCAAGTTGCGCTCGCCGCCTGCCGACGAGCTGGTCCGCTCGGTGCAGACCTGGCTTTCGGCGCTCGGCTACCAGCCAGGACGTGTCGACGGCAGGCTCAGCGAGGAGACGGTGCAGGCGATCCGCGACTTCGAGGTCAGCAAGGGCCTGGTGCCGCGCGGCCGCATCTCGGCCGATCTCGTGGTGCGCTTGAGCCAGGCCGCGGCATCGCCCGCTCCTCGCCGATAGGACGGTGCGGACCCTCGCAGGCCGGCGGCTCCGGCCCTACAGTGGGGGCCCATGCGCCTCAAAGCCGAGATCTGGGTGAAGGCCTACATGCGCCGCTGTCAGCACGACGGCGCGTTCGCCGCCCTGCTCAGGCGCGGCGATGCCGATGCCGGCGCGATCTACATCAAGGTGAGCCGCCTCGACGGCACGGCTCTGCTGTTCGGCCCGGCCCCGGCGGGCCTCGCCGAGGCCCGCGAGGAGCGCCGCTGGCAGTCCTGCCTCGATCCGGCTCCCGCCCCCGAGGCCGACGTCGACGCATTTCTCGCGCGCCAGATCGAGTTCGACCCCGACATCTGGGTCGTCGCCGTGGAGGACCGGGCCGGGCGCCACTTTCTCGACGACTGGCTCGCCTGACCCGCCGTTCCGGGGTTCCCGGCGCGTTAACTTCTCGTTAACACCCGTGGCATTCAAATGCAGTGATTCGATCTCAAGGCATGTGCGCGTCGTGTGATGGGGGGCCGAGGCGGAAGGGAAGCCGAGGCCCGGGGGACGCAATGGCAATGATCCTGGATTTTCGTTCACGAAATGCGCGAGCCGAGCCGCGCGATCGTGCCGAGGCGAGCAGCGCCGAGATCATCATCTTTCCCGGCGTGCGCCGCGAACGCAACGGTGATCCGCCCAAGCCGCCGCGCCGCAAGCGCACCCCGAAGCGCGACCGGCTCGAGCTGCCCGAGTAGACCTGCCTTGATCTTGCGAGCTCACGCGTCGCGGCACGGCCTACTGCCGTTTCACCGGCACGCAGGCGGCGCGGCGTAGGGCGGCCTCGGTCTCGGCGCGCCAGGCGAGGCCCCTGAGCGGCGCGCGCACCATCACCAGGCCCTCCCAGGTCGGGGCCGGCACCTGCGTCTCGTCGCTGGCGAGGCGCCGCGGCGCCGCCACCAGATCGCCCAGCCGATCGATGCCCGGCACCACCGTCAGCGACACCTGCTGGCGCCTCTGCGCCTGCGCCGGCAGGACGTAGAAGTTGTCGCCCTGCGGCGTGTGCAGCGACAGCGTCCAGCCGGGCTCGGCCATCAGGGCGGTCACCATCACCGAGTCGACCGAGACATCGAACCGGCACATGGCATAGAAGGCGTCGGGCGTAAGGAAGGGCAGCGGCTGTCTGCCGGGCGCCGGCGGCGGCAGGATCACCATGCGGTTGACGGGCAGCGTGTCGCGCAGCCTGGCGAACGCGTGGCCGTTGCTCACCAGCGGCACCGCCAACGTCGCGCCGATGTGGATGATGCCGCCCAGCAGGAGCGCGCCGACCACTGTGCGCCAGCCGACCTTCCCCAGCCATCCCGGCAGTGTGGGCAGCCCCTTCATCGGCATGCCACCCTCTGGATGGGCGGCAGCGGCTTCATCCTGCCCTCGCTGGCCGCGGCGGCCCACGCGGCATCCTGCACCGTGAGCACGAGGTTGATCCGGCTCGAGCCGCCGATCGGCAACCAGTTGCCGGAACGCGCATCGCGCGCCAGCGTGATGACGGCGCGCCCGTCGGGCTCGCGCATGACCGTGTCGCTCGTGAAGGCATAGCGCTCGGCGGAGTTCTGGATGAGCCCGCCCTGACTGTCGAAAGCGGCGAGGCTCCACCAGCCCCCGGTGTCGAGCCCCTCGACGACGATGGCATACTCGCACGCCGGGCTCAGGCGCTTGCCGCCGCTGTCCGTCTTGGCCTGAAAGGTGAGCTCGAGCGTCGAGGCGAGCGGCAGGAGCGCATTGCGCACCGTGTGGGCGCGTGTGTACGGGTCGGCATCGGAACGGCCGGCGGTGGTCCAGGTCACCCACGGTCCCGAGCTGCGCGTCGACAGGCGCGAGCCCGCCTCGATCATGTACCAGGCCGTGCCGAGCCCGCCGCCGACAGCCAGCACGATGAACGCCATCAGATTGATGAGAATGTTGCCGATGAGGCCCAGGCGGACGCCTCCCCTTCTACCAGGCTCAGCGCGGCTGCCG
>DASRDL010000011.1:0-12277 GCA_035652635.1 Hyphomicrobiaceae bacterium
GTCTATGACCGCATCTACAATCCCCAGGCGGCCGTGGCGTGCGCCAGCATGCCGCGCCTCGGGGCGAACGGGCACCTGTCGATCGAGCAGATCAAGGACCTCGTCGCCTATGTCATGTCGCCCGACAGCCCGGTGAACAAGTGAACCGCCACGAACGCGCCGCCCGCTTCTTCTTCGTCCTGCGACGTGCGCGGCCGATTGTCGACGTGATAGATGTCCTGCAGGGCGCTCGACCCTCCGATCCCTCAGCAAGGGACTAGGCAATGACGCAAATCCTCTCCGACAAAGTGGTCGAGGCGCTCGAGAGCGACGCCGAGCTCTCCCCCGAGCTCACGCGGATGATGAAGAATGCCCGCGCCGCCAGCGACTTCCTGAAGGCGCTGGCGCACGAGAGCCGGCTGCTCCTCTTGTGCCTGCTTTCCGAGCGCGAGCGCTCCGTGACCGAGCTCGAGGAGCTGCTGTCGCTGCGTCAGACGACGGTCTCCCAGCAGCTCGCGCGCTTGCGCCTCGACGGGCTCGTGACGACGCGTCGCGAGGGCAAAACCGTCTACTACCGCCTGGCGGATGCCAACACGCTCAAGTTCGTCAAGGTGATCTACGAGATGTTCTGCTCGGGACCGGACGCGGAGACGCGCCGGTCCTGAGCGCGCCTGGAAGGGCGCCTGTCGAAGCGCCTCTGTGGGTCGAGGGGAAACGCTGTGGACGGCCTCGTACTGCCGGTCGGCGGCCTCATCTGCGGCTTCCTTGCGGGCTTTGCCGCACAGTATGGACGGCTCTGCACGGTGGGCGCGATCGAGGATGCCGTGATTGCCGGTGATCTGCGCCGCTCGAGTGCCTGGGCGGTCGCCGCCGCCATCGCCATCCTCGGCACGCAGATGCTGGTGCTGGCCGGCGCGCTCGATCTGTCGGCGACGCACTACGCGCATCCCCGGCTCGACCTCGTCGGCCTGATGATCGGAGGCATGCTGTTCGGGCTCGGAGCCGCCTTCGTCGGCACCTGCGCATTCGGCCTGTTGGTACGGCTCGGAACGGGAGACCTGCGCGCGCTCGTGTGCGCCGGCGTCCTCGGGCTGGCTGCGTTTGCGGCCACGGGAGGAATCTTGAGCCCGATCCGCATCCACCTGGCCGAGCTGGCCGCGGTCGATACCGCCGCCCTCGGCGGCAAGACCGTGACCGGGATTGTCGCTGCCCGGTTCGGCGCGGCGGCCTCGATCGCGTGCGTCCTGCTCCTCGGCGGCGGGCTGCTCGGCTTCGCCCTGACGAACCAGAGGCTCTACCGCAAGCCGCGGCTGATCGCAGCCTCCTGCCTGATGGGCTGCGCGATCGCGCTCGGCTGGCTGGTGACCGGCGTGCTCGCCGACCCCTTCGACGGCCAGCGGCCGGAAAGTCTCACCTTCGTGGCACCGCTGGGCCGGCTGATGCTGCAAGTCATGGGCGAGACGCTGAGCACCACCGGATTTGCGGTGGCCACCTTGTTCGGGGTGGCCGCCGGATCGTTTGCCGTGGCGGCCGTACGCGGCGAGCTCAGATGGGAGGCCTTCGACGATCAGCGCGAGATGCGGCGCCATCTGCTCGGCGCGGTCCTGATGGGAGTCGGCGGCGTGCTGGCGCGCGGGTGCACCATCGGCCAGGGCCTGACGGGGACCAGCACGCTGTCGATTGCCGCGCCCATCGCGCTCTTCGCCATGGTGATGGGCGCCTGGCTGGGGCTGACACACCTGATCGAGGGCCGCCCTCTGTTCGCACGCCGGCGCCGAGGGCGAGCCACCTGAGCGCGTCCGCTCCGCCGCAAGGCGGCTACCGCGTCGCGTTCGACCGTGCGCCCTCGTACCAGCGAGCCATCAGCTCGATGGCGATGCAGGTGGCGATCGAGCACCCGAACAGCGCATAGAGCGAGGTCTGCCAGCCGAACTGATCGACCAGCAACGCGAAGATGGCCGGCGAGAATGCGTTCACGAGCAAGATGGGCGTCGCGATCAGGCCCAGCACCTCGCCGTAGCCCTTGGCCCCGAACAGCACCAGCGGGACGGCGCCGCGCACGATGGTGATGACGCCCTGGGAGGCCCCGAGCACCAGCGTGAAGGCAACGAGCAGCCACAGCTCTCCGCGTGCGAGGAAGAGCAGCAGCAGAGACACCGGAACGACGCCGATGGCGATGCGCGCGATCGTCATCGCCGCGAGATTGCGTCCGAAGAAGATTTCGATCACGCGGCCCGCGAACTGGCCATGGCCCTTGAGCGATGCCACCCACACGGCCGTCGCGCCGACGAGCCCCGCCGCCTCGAGCACGGGCACGAGCTGCAGCGAGATGACGCCGAACACGAAGCCGTTGATCGACATGATGAGCGCGAAGAGGGCAATGCCGACGACGCGCATGCGTCCTTCGAGCACCGGCCCGTCGGGTGAGGCGGCGCCCGCTGCTGCGGGTGCCTTAGCCTCGTCTGCGTCCTCGCGCCGCGCCAGTCCCGCCCAGTTGAGCGGCAGGCAGACCGCGAGGTTGATGGCAGCGAAGATGGCAAGCGTGCCGCGCCAGCCGTAGGCCTCGTTGAGGTAGTGGCCGATCACCCAGAACACGGTGGAAGCGTAGGCCCCGTAGAGGGTGAGATACGAGATGGCCTTGCGGCCGCGCGTCGGCGTGATCTGCACCAGGGCGGCGAAGGCAGCATCGTAGAGGGTGCAGCGCATGCCGACGCCGATCAGCGCCCACACCGCCAGGTAGCTGGCCTGGTCGCCCACCTGCGACAGCGCCAGGAGGCCCGCCGAAAGGACCACCGTGCCGACCGACATCACGGCACGCGCGCCGATCCGGTCGATGAGCCGGCCGACAAATGCCGAGATGAGGCCCATGACGATGAGCGCGACGCTGAAGCCGAGGAAGACCGTGGTCATCGCCCACCCGGTCTCCGCGACGATCGGCTTGGCGAGCACGCCGAGACAGTAGAAGCTGGTGCCCCAGGCGGTGATCTGCGTGATCCCGAGCGCGTTGACGGCGAGGGCCATGGCGTCGAGGCGTCCGCCGCCGTGTGTGTATTTCTGCATCCGGTGGCTCACCCTCGCTTGCTGTTGTCGCCCTCGAGCTCACGCGGCCGGAGCAGCCAGAACGCCACGAGCCCCAGGGCCATGAGCATCGCGACCGACAGGAACGACATTCCCCAGCCGGTCTGCGACATGCCGCCGGAGAAATCGAGCATCCAGCCGACGAGCAACGGTCCGACGAATCCTCCCGCATAGCCCAGCATGGAGTGCACGGCCAGCGTGGCGCCGCGCCGCGAGGGCTCGGCCGTGCCGGCCGTCCCTGCGGTGAGCGAGGAGGAGTCGAGCCAGATGACGATGCCATAGACCGTGATGAGCACGCAGGCGAGCGCATAGGACGTGCTGCCGAGAAAGCCGATGCTGCCGCCGATCAGGATCGAGGCCAGCATGGCCGCCACGATGAGGCGCCTGCGGCCGTAGCGGATGGCAGTCTCGTTGCCGGCAACGCTCGCAAAGGTCCCGATCAGCCCGAGCCCTGTGGCGACGATGGCCGGCGACAGCAAGGACGCTTCGCTCGCGCCCGTGGCGGCCGCCACGTATCCGAGGAAGGCCACGCCCCATCCGCGCAGCGCGCTCATCTCCAGCGTGTGTATGCAGTAGGCGATCGCATAGGCCATGGCGGAACGGTTGCGGAACACCGGGCGGAAGTCATAGACGCCGCGACCTTGCTTGGCCGGCGCGGTGCGCTCCGCCTGGGGCGGAACGATCAGCGCCACCGTCAGCCAGGCGACGCCGGCGCTCATCGCCGCCATCACGAAGGCCGCGCGCCACCCGGCAGCGGCGGCAATGAGATCGCCGCATGCGAACGACAAGGCGCCGGAGATGCCGATGCTGGCGGCGTGGCCGGCCGTGGCCCGCGACATCATGCGCGCATCCACGCGGTCGGCCAGCAGCTTCAGGCCGGTCATGTACGTGCCGGCCCAGCCCATGCCGGTCAAGGCGCGCATGGCGAGCGCCGACCAGAAGCCGTCGGCGAGCAGCGCGAACATCAGGTGGCCGAGCACGGTCGCGGCCACACCGAAGAGATAGACCCGCTTGGGATCCACACGATCGGTCAAGGTGACGAGCACCGGCACGGACACCATGTAGGCGCCATAGAAGCCCGCCGTCACCCAGCCCGCCTCGCTGTTGGAGAGCCGCCAGAGCGGCATGATCCCCGGCAGCAGCGCCGGCCAGAAGAACGCGCCGATCTGCACCAGGACCTGAGCGGCGCACACGGCTGCCACCAGCTGTTTGGGCGAGCGAGCGATCGCGTCGGTGCCGATAGCCATGCGCAGGAGCTCCGGGACGCAGTTGGGCTTCCCTTACCATATTTCTGTCATACTAGAAATACCATTGACGCTGCCGGCACACGATGCTAGCGAGCCGCCATGAAGATCGACGAAGCCGCTTCCCGTCTCGAGGCGCTGGGCAACGCCACGCGGCTGCGCATCTACCGCACGCTCGTCAAGGCCGGAGACCCAGGACTGCCGGTCGGCAAGCTGCAGAGCCGCCTGTCGGTGCCGGCTTCCACGCTGTCGCACCACCTCAAGACGCTTCTCGTCACCGGGTTGATCACGCAGGAGCGCGATGCCACCACGCTGATCTGCCGCGCCAACTACTCGGTCATGCGCGGACTGGTGAGCTTCCTGGTGGAGGAGTGCTGCACGGACGCCGATTGCACCTCGATCCGGGCGGTCAAGCGCGAGGACGACGTGCCGCCTCGATCGCGCGCGAGGTCGGCGCCGGCAGAAAGGCGCTCGAGCGCCGGGTGAAGGAAGCGCGGGATGGCGAGCGGGAGGCCCGCGAGCCTTCCCGCGGCTCAGTGCTGCACCGGCAGGGTGAACTCGAGTCTGCTGATCTCGGCGTTCGTCGCGTTGCCGTCGACGGCGAGCAGGGCCGACAGGGTGTAGCGTCCGGGCTGCAACCGCTCGCCGAGATCGATGTGAAATCGCGCCTCGGCACCGGGCGTCGCGACGCCCGCGAGCACCACGTCTCCGTCCGCATTGAGCACGACGTAGCGGCATTCCGGTGCAGCACGCCGCAGCTCGTCGGCCGGCACCGCCTTCAGGGCCGAGCGCACGAGGCGATAGCTGCGCTGGAACTTCTCGACGATCTCGATCTCGCCGGAGAACGTGAGGCGGCTGCCGCTCCATTCCGGCCTGCTCAGAAAGCCGCGCCGCGGAATAGCGTAGGCGTCATAGGAGCCGACGCCCAGCGGATAGCTGAGATCGCGGAATGCCTCCAGCTTCACGCTGTCGGTCGACCAGGCCTTGAGCCTGTAGGGTCCGTTCGTCACCAGCAAGTGGCCGTTGGCCTTGTAGAAGGCCGAGAGCGCGGCCCAGCGCCGGCGCGCCTCCTCGGCGCCGACGAGCCCTTGCAGCGGCACCGGCGTCCTGCCTTCGCGCTCGAACTCGGCAGCCAGCGCGGCGAGCCGGGCGCCGACCTCCTTGGAGCGGACGAGGTCGAGCCATGGCACGCCGCGCCGGTGCGCCTCATCCGCCGAGAAGGCCGCCCACCCGCGCGTCACGGCCTCCTCCATGAGCACCAGAACGGGCCAGGGCAGGGTGCTCCACGGCGGCGCCAGCAGAGCGCTTCGCTGTGGATCGCCCGGAGCCGCGTCCAGGTAGACCTCGACGGTGAAGATCTCGCGCACGAAATTGACATCGCCGACGCGGAACGACTTCGACGCCGCATCGACGCCGGCGATCCGCACGCCGCGGAGATGCCGGCGCACGGGGGCGCTGGCCTTGTCGATGAATGGGTCGTACTGGCCGGCCTCGCCGGGGGCCCGCTCCCCCCAGCGATAGGCAAAGGCGTAGGCATAGAGGAAGTCGGCAGCCGTGGTCTTGGTGCCGTCGTGGAACGCGGAGCCGAGCACCTTGTAGGTGAGCCTGACGCCGGCCGTCCGGGCGGGCCCCACCGGCAGCAGGCGCCCGGTGCGCGCCTCGGGGAGCACCGCATCGGGGGGAATCGCGACAGCTCCCGCCGGGGCCGTGACCGGCTCGGCGGCGGTGCGGCTCTCGGTGATGGGCTCGGCAGCGATCGAGAGGCCGATGAAGGTGTAGACCACCATCAGCGCGGTCAACGGCACCTGTGTGCCGATCGCCACGCGGGCGGGCCCGAACACGGCCAGCGCCCGGGCGTGCGCCAGATAGACGGCCAGCACATGACCCGTGACGATGGCGCCGAGCGCCGTGTACCAGGCGAAGCGGGCGCCGACGAAGGCGATGTCGACGCGGTAGCCGGCAGTGCCGAACAGATCCCAGCCCCGCCCAAAGGGGTCGGACAGAAGCGGGATGATGTATTGCCCCTGCACGAGGAGGAACACGAGGTAGTGCGCGACGTGATAGCCGACGGCGATCGGGATCAGCGTCAGTGCGAAGCTGCGGGCCACGTCCAGCGGCGGGGGACTGCCGGATGCCATCCGGCTCATGACGGCCGAGACGCCGAGATAGGCGCCGAGAAACAGCAGCCAGAAGACAACGAGGCCGACGCTCTTGACCGTGAACTCGCCGAGCCAGGGAAAAGCGCCACGCAAGGCGCCTTCGAGCGACGCCCACTCGCCGGTGCCGATCAGCCCGTCGTAGAGCACGGTTGCCAGCAGCAGAAGCACGAAGGCCATCAGCGACGTCGATACCGCCTCGTCCTCGAGCAGCCCCGCCCCGAACGGCCGCAGCAACAGGCGCCCGTCCTCGGCCGCGGTCGGCGCGAAGCGGGCAAAGGTGCCGAATACGAGGGAGAACACCTCGCCGTTGTGCAGCCAGGTATCGCGGCCGAAGAGCAGCATGCCCACAAAGGTGAGGACCGAGTAGGCAACGGCCAGGACGGCGATGTGAAATGGAGACGCGGCGTCCGGATAGACGAGCTCGATCCACGCGAAAGCGAGCAGGAGAACGCAGCCGGGCCAGACACCCAGCCGCTGCGGATAGCGAAGGCCTGACCCTATGTCGCGCGCCGTGAGCTTGCGGAAGAGCCATTGTGCTCCGCCGAACGCGGTCCGCCACGGGTTGACGACTGCCCACAGGTCGCCGGCGAATGCCGCAATGTCGACGAGCCCTACCCAGAAGATGATCCAGACCAGCGTCGGCGTGATGTTGCGGTAGGGGTTCTGATCGCCGAGCAGGCCGGCCATCACCGCGACGACGAGCAAGGCGAGGACGGCGAGCCGCAGAGCCAGGAGCACGCCCCAGTGGGAGACGATGCGGCCGAGCGGCCCGGCGAGCAGATCGATCTGCCCCCGTGACCGGGGCCCGGCAGCGGGGCGTCGCACGAACAGCCCGAGCAGGACGAACGAGAGTGCGACCGCGGCAGCGCCGCCGAAGACATAGAGGCCGAGCGGCAGCGGCAGCTCATAGCGCTGGCCGAAGCCGTGCGCACAGGCCGGCGTGGCCGCGGCGCACGCGACCGCAGCGAGGCTAGCGGGGACGAACCTCGATGCGGACAAGCGGCGCCTCGCCGTGGGAATGGCCGCCCTTGGCACTGGGCTTGATCTCCTCGACCGGGAACCGCCCCGTGGCGCGGGCCGCGAAAGCCATCTCCGCCACTGCCCCCGGCTCCACCTTGAACTCGATGTCGTAGCCGTGCAGGTGCAGGGCGATCGGCCGGTCGGTGGTCCAGCGCAACCTGACCGCGTCGCCCTGCCTGACGCGGATCTGGCGCATGTTGGGCGGCACCTTGCCCTTCTCGATGCGGAGCTCGAAGACCACCTCGGCCGTCTGCGCCGCAAGGTCGCCGATGCCACCCAAGATGCCGCCGAGCAGCATCGCGATTGCGAGCAACGCCGGCGTTTGCAGGACCCGTTTCATCGGCGCGGCCAAGCCTCCACGTCGGAGAACCGGTTGAGCGTCCAGCCGGCATCGCCGGGTGTGGGAATGGCCGCCGGATCGCCGACGGCAAACCACACGAGGCGGCCGAACGGATCGGTGAAGCCGCCGACCGGGTTCCAGGCACTCTCCGGCGGCGGCGCGAGCCCCAGCTGCAGCCAGCCGTTCCACGGAAAGTCCTTGAGCTTCACCGTGCGCAGGAACATCGGCGAGGCAAGGCCCTCGAGGCTGCCGTAGGAGAGGTTCTCGATGCCGGCGGAGAAGCTGGCATTGAAGTATTCCCGCTTCAGCGTGTAGCCGACGACCATCGCGTGGCAGCCCGAGACCAGCAGACGCACGATCTCCCGTTCCAGGTTGATCCGCTCCTCGGCGCTGTGAAAGGCGAATTCCTGCAGCCGCCCGACCGCCGCGTTCACCCGCTGCTTGTGGACCTCATCGAGGATCGCGCCGCCCAGCACGCGATACGCCTGATACCACCCAGACCTGACCCATGCCGGTCCCAGCCAACCGTTGAGAGCCACCGTGTCGTCCGCCACGAGGGCCGCGGCGCTGACCTCTTCGATGACCGCGTCCCATGGCGCATCCTCAGTGCGCCATTGCGGCCGCACGAGACCTCGCGTTCGCTCGCTGGCTGCCCGCACCTCGAGGGCGCCGGAGACGGGCGCGGCCGCGAGCAGGCGCCTTCGTGCAGCCTCGGCGCGGTCGACGTGGTCGAGATAGTCCCCATGCAGCGGCGTCACGGGATAGGGATGGACGATCAGCCCGCCGCCCCGCTCGGCCGCATCGCGCACGATTGCGGCGACAGCCGCGCAGGCCGACGCCTCGTCCCTGGCCAGGCCCGACTCCGGATTGAGCCGGACGACGACGAACGAGCCCAGCGACTCCACGCTCGAGATGCCATCCGGCACCGCGGCGGCGAACTGCGGGAGATCGCCGATGTAGGCGTGCAGCTTGCCCCCGGCCATCGGCTCGCCAGCGCGCTGCGGCGGCATGGCCGCGATCTCGATCTCGTGAGGGTAGTAGGAGGGATAGACGGGCTGCTCGTGGCCGCTCCATGCCGCACCGGCCGCCAGCAACGCCGCCGCCGTCAGAACGAATGCACGCCGCATGCTCATTGCCAGCTTCCACGCCTCGCGCGATCGCGCCTAGCCGCGAAGGGCGCGCACCACCTTCTCGTCGGCCAGCGCTTCCTTCGGCGTCCCGTGAAAGATGATCTCGCCGCGATCGATGGCGTAGAGGCGGTCACCGATACGGGTCGCCGCCGCCAGATGCGATTCCGCCATCAGGATCGACACGCCCATGGCCTTGATCTTCATCACCGCCTCGGTGAAGCGGTTGACGACGACCGGTGCCAGGCCCTCGAAGGCCTCGTCGAGCAGGAGGAGCGTCGGCGACAGCATCATGGCACGCGCGATCGCCACCATCTTGCGCTGGCCGCCCGACAGGTGCAGGCCCTGGCGGGCAAGCAGGTTCTTGACCTCGGGAAACACGTCGAAGGCCTGCGCCTCGGGATCGGTCCGGGGCCCGCCGCGCCGCTTGGCGACATCTTCGCCGAGCCAGCGGCTGATCATCAGGTTCTCGCCCACGGAAAGCTCGGGGAAGACGCCGCAGTCCTCCGGCGAGTAGCCGATGCCGCGCTTGGCGCGCTCGTGCGGCGGCAGGCGGCTGATGACCTCGCCGCTGAAGGTGATCTCACCGGCCCTGACGGGCAGAAAGCCCATGATGCTGTCGATGGTCGTGGTCTTGCCGGCGCCGTTGCGGCCCACCAGGCACACGACCTCCCGGGCGCCAACGCTCAGCGACACCCCGTGCAGGATGTGGGCCGGGCCGCGATAGGTGTCGATTGCCTTGACCTCGAGCACGTGGGTCAGCCTTTCGTTGCGAACGCGTCCGGACCCGAGGTGCCGAGCAGGGTCATGGCGACCTGCTCGTTGCCGCGGATCTCGTCGGGCGTGCCCTGGGCCAGGATGGCGCCCTGTGCCATCACCACGATCCGGTCGGAGTACTTGAACACCACGTCCATGTCGTGCTCGACGATCACGGCGGTGATGCCCTCGCCGCGCACGACCGAGGCGATGGTGTCCATGATCTGACCCTTGTCGCGGGTGGAGACGCCGCTGGTGGGCTCGTCCAGAAACAGCAGCTTGGGCTTCAGCGCATAGGCCAGCGCCACGTCGAGCAGCTTGCGCTCGCCCTGGGAGAGGTCGCGCGCGTTGTCGTCACGCTTCGCGGCGAGGCCGAACTGGCCGAGGATGCCATCGGTCTCCGCCGTCACGGCGTGATCGAGATGGGCGAGACGGCCCAGATGCGCCGTCTTGCCCTGGCGCGAAAAGATGGCGAGCGCCACATTGTCGAATGCCGTGAGATCGTCGAAGACGTTGACGAGCTGGAAGCTGCGGGCGATGCCGGCCCTGACGCGCTCGGTGCGCGACAGGCGCGTGATGTCCTGGCCTTTGAAGATGATCCGGCCGGACTCCGGGGTCAGCAGCGCACTGATGACGTTGATGAGCGAGGTCTTGCCCGCACCGTTGGGGCCGACGAGCGAGACGAACTCGCGCTCCTCGATGGTGAGGTTGACGTTGTCGACGGCACGCGTGTCGCCGAAGTAGCGCTTGAGGTCGATGGTCTGAAGGAGCGCCATGTCAGCGCCCCCCGCGCTTGCCGGCGAAGCGCGCAAGGGTGCCGACGATGCCCTGTGGCAGCACCAGCACCAGGATCACCAGCACCACGCCCAGCACCAGCTGCCAGTACTGCGAGCTCGCCACCGCGTAGACCTTGAGATAGTTGAAGGCGACGGCACCGACGATCGGCCCCGTGAAGGTGCGAAAGCCGCCGAGCACGGTCATGAACACGATCTCGCCCGAGAACGGCCAGTAGACGATGTCGGGCGTGGTGATGCCGTTGAGCGGCACCCACAGCGCGCCGGCGAGCCCGGTGAAGAAGCCCGAGATGACGAAGGCGATCCAGCGGTAGCGCCGCACGCGGATGCCGACGAAATCGGCGCGGGTCTCGTTGTCGCGAATCGCCTGAAGGGCCTTGCCGAACGGCGAATGCACGATCACCCACATGATCGCCACTGCGACCACGAACAGGGCGAGGACGTAGTAATAGTAGGAGTAGATGAACCGCTGGTAGGCGCCCGAGCCCTTGAAATCGAGGAGGCCGCCAAGCAGCGTAATGGCATTGCGCGGCACGCGCAGCCCGTCGGTGCCGCCCGTGACCCAGAAGAACTTGTAGGCGAGGCTCCACAGCACCTGGCTCAGCGCCAGCGTCAGGATGCCGAAGAAGATGCGCGTGTGGCGCACGCACACGTAGCCGAACAGCGCCGAGACCAGCAGTGTGGCGAGCAGGCTGCCGACAATGCACAGCTCCATGGACTGCACGTGCAGATCGCGCACGATGAAGGCCACCGTGTAGGCGCCGACCCCGAAGTAGGCCGAGTGCCCGAACGACAGCAGGCCTGTGTAGCCCAGCAGCAGGTTGAAGCCGAGCGCGGCAATGGCGAAGGTCAGACCGTAGGTGAGCAGCTCCACCTGGTAGAGATCGATCGCCATCGGCAGGAGCGCCAGCGCGACGACGATCGCCGCCGCCCAGGCGAGCAGCAGCGGCAGCGAGGGGCCTGTCCGCGCGGGCATCGCTCAGGCCCTCCCGAACAGGCCGGTCGGGCGCACGAGCAGCACCGCAGCGGCGATCAGGTAGAGCACGGCCAGCTCGACCTCGGCGAAGAACTGGATGCCGGCGGTGCGCACGAAGCTCACGATCAGCGCCCCGATCAACGCACCTTCGAGACTGCCGAGGCCGCCGATGACGATGACGACGAAGGCGAGGATGAGGGCATCGACGCCCATGCCGAGCACGGCCGCCTGCGCCGGCACCACCACCGCCCCGCCGAGTCCGGCCATGAAGCAGCCGATGGCGAAGGCCTGCACGTAGACGCGGCCGACATTGAGGCCCAGCGCGGATGCCATGCGCCGGTCCTGCGAGGTGGCACGCAGAATGACGCCGAAGCGCGTGCGGTAGATGAACCACCACAGGCCGACGGCGGCGAGCACGCCGACGCCGATCACCACGAGGTTGTAGGCGGGATAGAGCAGGCCTCCGACCGGAATGCTGCCCATGCGGTCCATGATGGAGCCCGCGGTCAGCGGCGTACCGCCGAACAGGAGCTTCATGACGTCCTCGAGGATCATCAGCAGCCCGAAGGTAATGAGCAGCACGTACTCCTCGGGCCGGCGATAGAGGGGGCGCAGCAGGGTGGGCTCGATCACCGCGCCGACGGCGGCGATGGCGAAGGCGCCCACGGGAAGCAGCAGCAGCTGGCCTGCCAATCCGAGCTGGCTGTTGAGCGCCATGCCGAACGCACCGCCCACCGCCCAGGCGGATACATAGGCACCGAGCGCATAGAAGGTGCCGTGCGCCAGGTTGACGATGCGCATGAC
>DASRDL010000012.1:0-6169 GCA_035652635.1 Hyphomicrobiaceae bacterium
CGGCGAGGGTCGCAAGCAGCCGCAGGAGCGTCGATCGCATGCCTCTCAACCTTTCCCCCGTGCCTTGCGCCACTCGGCGTAGGTGACGCGCTTCAACTCGAACATGTCCCGCTGACGCGCATACATGTTGCCGCACAGGCGGCCGACCGGGGCCAGCGCCGCGAAATCGACGTTGAGCGTGTCCGGATCGACGATGCCGGCGCGCGCGTGCACCGCCAGCACCTCGCCGATGAGCAGCTCGCGCTGCGGCCCGAACGCCATGCCGACCGTGCGGCGGCATTCGAAGGCGGCCGGCGCCGCAGCGAGCCGCGGCGGCTTCACCAGCGTGGAAGCGGCGAGCTTCATGCCGGCGACGGCGGGCTCACTCTCCTCGGGCGGGAAGTCGATGGCGGTCAAGTTCATGTCGTCGGCGATGGCCTCATCGACGAGGTTCACGACGAACTCGCCGGAAACGTGGATGTTGCGCGTGGTGTCCTTTGGACTGCCGTCCGGGTTGTGCTGCAGGCCGAGCACGATCAGCGCCGGGTTCTCCGAGAACACGTTGAAGAACGAGAACGGCGCGGCATTGACCACGCCCGAGGCCGAGAGCGTGGAGACGAGCGCGATCGGGCGCGGTACGACGAGCCCGCACAAGAGCTTGTAGCGCTGGCGAGGCGCGAGATCGGCGAACTTCCAGCTGAGATCGGGCATCAGGCCTCCGGTGGCGGCACCACGCCGACCTGCGACGTGATCAGTCCATAGTGCTCGATGCGGCGGTGCCGCTCGAAGTCGAAAATGGTCTCCTTGCCGAAGCGGGTGGCATCGAGGTCGCACGCATGCACGATCACCTCGTCGGCCTCGGTGCGGCTCTCCGCCACGATCTCGCCGTCGGGGTTCACGATGACGCTCGCGCCGAACAGCGGATGCCCGTCCTCCACGCCGGCCTTGGCCACCGCCACGACCCAGGTCGAGTTCTGGTAGGCGCCCGCCTGCAGCGACAGCTTGTGGTGGAAGATGCGCTTCTCGGGGCCCTCCACGCTCTTCTGCGAGTTGACGGACGGCGTGTTGAAGCCGAGCGTCACCATCTCCACGCCCTGCAGGCCCATGACGCGCCAGGTCTCGGGCCAGCGCCGGTCATTGCAGATGCACATGCCGAATATGCCGCCCATGAAGCGCCACACCGGGAAGCCGAGGTCGCCGGGTTCGAAGTAGCGCTTCTCCAGGTGCTGGTGGCTGCGCTTCCGGTCGAACTCGGCATGGCCCGGCAGATGCACCTTGCGGTACTTGCCGACGATGGCGCCGCTGCGGTCGACGAGGATGGAGGTGTTGAAGTGGTGGCCATCCGGGGTGAGCTCGGCGTAGCCGAAGCTCATTCCCATGCCATGCTTCACGGCGCGCTCGAACAGCGGCCGGGTGGCGGGCCCCGGCATCTCCCGCTCGAACCAGAAGTCGGCCTCGGCCCTGTCCTCGCAGTACCAGCGCGGGAAGAAGGTGGTGAGTGCCAGCTCGGGGTAGACGACGAGATCGGCGCCCCTGGCCTTGGCCTCGTCCATCAGCGCGAGCATGCGCGCCACCACGGCCTGGCGCGTGTCCGCCTTCTGGATGGGGCCGAGCTGGGCGGCGGCGACGGTGACGATGCGGGGCATTTGGTCCCTCCGGTCGGCCGCCGTCGGCGGCCGCAGCCCACGACGATATACAGGATCGCCGCCGGCCTGAAAGCGCGTGATTTGCAGGGGAGACACCCGCTTCGGATCGCTCCCAGTGGCAGCGCCGGACAGGCGGGGCTAAACAGGCGGCACGAAAGACAACAGGATGGAGCCTGTCCCCGTGCTCGATGCTACGGCTGCCGGCGTCTACGTCATTGCGGTCACGCCCTTCCACGACGACGGCCGGCTGGACGAGGCCTCGGCCGACCGCATGGTCGAGTTCTACCGGGGCTGCGGCGTCTCGGGGCTGACGATCCTCGGCATCATGGGCGAGGCGCCGAAGCTCGACACCGGCGAGGCGGTCGCCTTCTCGCGCCGGGCGATCCGACGCTGCGGCGGGCTGCCGGTGATCGTCGGCGTGTCGGCCCCCGGCTTTGCCGCCATGCGCACGCTGGCACGCAGCGTCATGGATGCGGGCGCGGCCGGGGTGATGATCGCTCCGCCCGGCACCGTGCGCAGCGACGACCAGATCGTCGCCTACTTCGCCCAGGCCGTCGAGGCGATCGGCGAGGAGGTGCCGTTCGTCATCCAGGACTATCCGCAGGCGGCCGGCGTGGTCATGAGCCCGAGCGTGATCCGCCGCATCGTCGAGGCGCACGCCTCCTGCGTCATGCTCAAGGCCGAGGACTGGCCGGGGCTCGAGAAGATCACCGCGGTCAGGCGGCTGATGGAGGAGGGCGCGATGCGGCGCGTGTCGATCCTCACCGGCAACGGCGGCATCTTCCTCGACTTCGAGATGGAGCGCGGCGCCGACGGCGCCATGACCGGCTATGCCTTCCCGGACATGCTGGTCGACGTGGTGCAGATGCAGAAGGCGGGCCAGCGCGAGGCCGCGCACGATCTCTTCGATGCGCATCTGCCGCTGATGCGCTACGAGCAGCAGCCGGGCATCGGGCTCGCGGTGCGCAAGCACGTCCTCGCGTTGCGCGGCGCCATCGCCTCGGACGCCCAGCGCAAGCCGGCTACGGCGCTGTCGCCCCGCGCCCGCGCCGAGGTGGGCTACCTCCTGCGGCGACTCGCAACGGGCGATCCGCGCGCACAGGGTCTGGCCTCGTAGGTTGGGTTTAGCGCGGGCCCCGACGATGAGGGGAGGCGCGGCGCTGCTCCCGCGCCCGACCCAACCGGCTGCGGCTACCTGTTGAGCCAGCGCTTGGCGAAGCCCAGGAGCCCCTGCGGCATGAAGATGACCATCAGGATGAAGATGACGCCGAGCGGGATCAGATAGGGGAATTCCGCCAGGTACGGCATCCCGAAAAGGGATGCCAGGTAGGGGAAGAGGCGCGAGAGGAACTCGCGCATGGTGAGGAAGAAGGCAGCGCCCAGGATCGGCCCCAGCAGCGTGCCGATGCCGCCCAGCACATTGAAGATGACGACCTCGCCCGAGACCAGGAACAGCACGAAGTCCGGCGCGGCGAAGCGGTTCTGCACGGCGTAGAGCACGCCGGCGAGGCCGGCGAACAGGCCCGACAACATCACCGCCACGATCTTGTAGCGCTCGACGGGGTAGCCGATGGCGCGGGTGCGCGCCTCGTTCTCGCGGATCGACTGCAGCACCATGCCGAACGGCGACTGCGTGATGCGGCGCAGGACCAGGTAGGAGCCGGTGACCACCGCGAGCACGAACCAGTAGAGCGTCTCGGTGGTGAACGGCGTGGTGTAGATGCCCGGGATGCCGAGCTGCGGCCGGGAGAAGTTGAGGCCGTTCTCGCCGCCGGTGATCTCGGTCAGCGTGAAGATGGCGACGTAGAAGATCTGCGAGAAGATCAGAGTGCTGATGGCGAAGTAGATGTCGCGCAGGCGGGTGGCGAAGTAGGCCACGAACAGGGCGGCGCCGGCCGACATGGCGAGGCCGTAGAGGATCGCCACCCACAGGTTCGGCGGCTTGACGGAAAGCAGCGCCGCCGCCGCCCCGTAGAGGCCGAGACCGAAGAACGCCGAGTGACCGAACGAGACCATCCCCGTGTAGCCGATGAGGATGTCCGAGGACATGGCGAGCAGCCCCCAGATCAGGATCTCGGTGAGGAACCGGCGCCAGAACTCCGGCAGCACCAGCGGTGCAACGAACAGGGCCGCGATGACGATCCAGAACGCGATCCAGAAGGAGGTGTGGGAGCGCTTGCTCATTTGGGGGTCGGAACGAAGAGGCCGGTGGGCCGGAAGAGGAGGGTGATGATGAGGACGATGAACGGCACCACGACCGCCAATGCCGGGCTCAGCGGTTGACCCCCGACATGGATGTAGCCGACGACGATCACCGCGTAGGCCTCGAGCAGGCTGACGAGGATGGCGGCCAGGATCGAGCCGCCGAGATTGCCCATGCCCCCGACCACCACGACGATGAAGGCCTTGAGCACCCAGTCGAGCCCCATGGCGTGGTTGATGCCGATCAGCGGCCCGAACAGCACGCCGCTGGCCGCCGCCATGCCGGCGCCGATGGCGAACACCGCCGTGTGCACCCACGGCACGGGGATGCCCATGGCCTGGGCCATCACGCGGTCCTGGGTGGTGGCGCGGATCCAGATGCCGTAGGTGCCGTACTTGAGGAAGGCATAGAGCCCGCCGATGATGGCGAGCGACAGCACCGCGATCAGCACCCTGTACCAGGGATAGACCAGGTAGAAGAGCTCGAATTGGCCGGTGACGGGCTCGGTGATCTTGCGCGGCACCGGCCCGAAGTGCCACAGCGCGTAGTTCTGCAATACCAGCGATATGCCGAAGGTGGCGAGGATGGTGGTGAGCGGATCGCGGCCGAGCAGGGGCCTGAGCATCGTTACCTGCATGGCCGCGCCCATCAGCGCCACCGTGATCGCCGACACGACGAGCGCCAGCCAGAAGCTGCCGGTGGCGGTGATGACGATGACGCCGACGTAGGCGCCCAGCATGAACAGCTCGCCGTGGGCGAAGTTGACTACGTCCATGATGCCGAAGATCAGCGTGAGGCCGGAAGCCACCAGCGCCAGGATCATGCCCGTGACGATGCCGTTGACCGTCTGGATGACGATGATGTCCCAGGGGATCTCCATGCCTCACACCCCAAGATACTGCTGAATGATGGCGTCGCCCGCCTTGAGCTCGGAAGCGGGGGCGTGGTGGCGCACGACGCCCTTCTCCATGATGTAGATGCGCTGGCTCGCCTCCAGCGTGAGCGGCACGTTCTGCTCCACCAGCAGGATCGCCACGCCGTCGCGGTGCAGCACGTCGATGATTTGCCTGATCTGCGAGACCATGCGCGGCATCAGCCCTTCGGTGGGCTCGTCGAGCAGGATGATCTTGGGCTCCAGCATCATGGCGCGGGCGATGGCCAGCATCTGCTGCTCGCCGCCCGAGAGCGTGCCGCCGGCCTGGTCGCGCCGCTCGGCGAGGCGCGGGAAGTACTCGAACAGCTTGTCCAGAAGCTGCTGCTTGCGCGCCTCAGTGACGCCCCTGCGGTCGAGGCCGGTGCGCAGGTTCTCCATCACGGTCAGCAGCTTGAAGATGCGCCGGTCCTCGGGAACATAGGCGATGCCGAGGCGCGCCAGCTTGTGCGGCGGCTGGCCGGTAATGGCGTTGCCCTGGTAGAGCACCCTGCCCTGGCTCGGCGTGACGAGCCCCATGATGGTCTTGAGCGTCGTGCTCTTGCCCACGCCGTTGCGGCCGAGCAGCCCGACCACCTCGCCCGATCCGACGGTCAGCGACACGCCGTGCAGGATGTGGCTCTTGCCGTAGAAGGTGTGCAGGTCCTCGACGGCGACGAGGGGCGAGGCGGGAGCGGCTTGCGAGGTCATGTCTTGAGGTAGACCTCCTGGACCTTGGGATTCTGCTGGATCTCCTGCGGCGTGCCCTCGGCCAGGATCTCGCCGTAGTGCAGGACCGTGATGCGGCTGGCGAGCTCCATCACCACCTCCATGTCGTGCTCGACGATGAGGATGGTGAGGTCCTTGGCGATGCGGCGCACCAGCTGCATGGTGTCGTGCGTCTCGGCCGCGCTCATGCCGGCAGTCGGCTCGTCGAGGCAGAGCAGCTTGGGCTCGGTGGCGAGTGCAATGCCGATCTCGAGATTGCGCTGCTCGCCGTGCGACAGGTTGGCGGCGAGCTCGTCGGCCTTGGCGGCGAGGCCCACCGACTCCAGTACGGCGCTGGCCCTGTCGAGGATGTCGCGGAAATCGGCGTGGTGCTTGAGCATGCTCCAGCCGTGCCGGCGCGACTGGGCGGCGATGCGCACGTTCTCCAGCGTCGTGGCGTTGGGCAGAATGTTGGTGATCTGGTAGGAGCGGGCGATGCTCTTCTGCGAGATCTCGTTGGGTGGCAGCCCCGCAATGTTCTGGCCCTGGAAGACGATACGGCCATCGCTCGGCCTGATGACGCCGGTCAGGCAGTTGAAGAACGTGCTCTTGCCGGCACCGTTGGGGCCGATGATGGCGCGGATCTCGCCGCTCCTGGCCGCGAAATTCACATTGCTGAGCGCCGTCAGGCCGCCGAAGCGAACGGTGAGCGCCTCGGTACGC
>DASRDL010000013.1:0-4522 GCA_035652635.1 Hyphomicrobiaceae bacterium
AGCTGCGCCAGGATGCGGTGCGCGGCCGCTGGGTGATCCTGGCGCCGGAGCGGGTGTTCACGCCGGATGCGGTCGCGGTGGCGGTCCTGCAGCTGTGCGACGGCAGCCGCAGCGTCGGGGAGATCGCCGGCGAGCTGGCGCGCATCTACGATGCGCCCACCGAGCGCATTCTCTCCGACATCACCGAGCTGCTGCAGGGGCTCGCCGACAAGGGTGTGGTGGCATCATGACCGGCACGGCTGCAGCCGCCGACGCCGAGGCGCCCATTCGCGCCCCGGTCGGGCTGCTGGCCGAGCTCACTCACCGTTGCCCGCTGCAGTGCCCGTACTGCTCCAACCCCCTCGCGCTCGAGCGCGCCGCCGGCGAGCTGCCGACGGACGTGTGGCTCGACGTGCTGGCGCAGGCTGCCGACCTCGGCGTGCTGCAGCTGCATCTCTCCGGCGGCGAGCCCACGGTGCGGCGCGACCTCGAGGCGATCGTCGCCCAGGCGGCGAGCGTCGGGCTCTATTCCAACCTCATCACCGCGGGCGTGCTGATGACGCGCGCGCGGTTGGAGAAGCTCGCCATCCTCGGGCTCGATCATGTGCAGCTTTCCATTCAGGACGCGGAGCCTGCCAACGGCGATCGCTTGGCGTCCTATCGAGGCGCGCATGGCCGCAAGCTGGAGGTGGCAGGCTGGGTGCGCGAGATCGGCCTGCCGCTCACCATCAACGCCCCCGTGCACCGCCAGAACATCGACGGCCTCGCCGCCATCATCGACCTCGCCGTCAGCCTCGGTGCGCAACGGCTGGAGCTGGCGCACGTGCAGTATTACGGCTGGGCGCTGAGGAACCGCGCGGCGCTCATGCCGACGCGCGAGCAGGTGCTGCTGAGCGCGCAGCTGGTGGAGGAGGCGCGCAGGCGGCTCGAGGGCGTGCTCACCATCGACTTCGTGGCGCCGGACTACTATGCCCGCCGGCCGAAGCCGTGCATGGGTGGATGGGGCCGGCGCATCATCAACGTCACGCCGTCGGGCAAGGTGCTGCCCTGCCACGCCGCCGAGACGATTCCGGGCATGGTCTTCGACAACGTGCGTGAGCGAAGCCTCGGTGAAATCTGGCGCGGCTCCAGTGCGTTCCAGCGCTTTCGCGGCACCGGGTGGATGCCCGAGCCATGCCGCTCCTGCGAGCTCAGGGAGGTCGACTGGGGCGGCTGCCGCTGCCAGGCGCTGGCGTTCGCCGGCGATGCGGCCCTCACCGACCCGGCCTGCGGCAAATCCCCTCTGCACGCGCGGTTCGCCGCGACGGCGGAGCGAGAGGCCGCCGGTGGGGCGCCCGAGCTCCGTTTCCGCAAGCCGGGTGCGGGCGCACACTCGTGACGTTGGCAGGATCGCGGCGCCTCGCGTAGTCTGTGGTCGGACGCCGACCGCCGCCGGCGACCGGTTCCAAGAAACAGATATTCCAGGGGAGGCGCCACATGCCACGCATACGCCCGTATTCTCGGCTCGCGATCGGGGTCGGTCTCGGCGGTCTGTTGGCCGCGACTGCTGCCGTCGAGCTTCATGCCCAGCAGCCGCCGCCGGCCTGGAAGCAGGGCCAGCCGACGAGCATGGCCGACTCCAAGCTGGCGCCGCACGCCACGCCGTTGACCGTGACGCCGCTCGAGAAGATCGCGGTCGACAAGCTCAAGGTACCCAACGGCTTCAAGGTCGAGGTGTGGGCGCACGGCATGCCCGGCGCGCGCATGATGGCACGCGGCGACAAGGGCACGATCTTCATCGGCACCCGCGTGATCGGCAAGGTCTACGCGGTCACGGACAAGGACGGCAAGCGCACGCACAGGGTGATCGCCGAGGGTCTCAAGCAACCGAACGGCGTCGCCTTCAAAGACGGCAAGCTCTACGTCATCAGCATCGACCAGGCGCTGCGTTTCGACGGTATCGAGGACAAGCTCGACGCGCCGCAGCCCACCGACATCAGCGAGGCGATCAAGCTGCCGCCCTCGACCCACCACAACTGGAAGTTCGCCGCGGTCGGGCCCGACAACAAGCTCTACATATCGATCGGTTCGCCCTGCAACATCTGCGAGATCAACACCGGCATGTACGGGTTGATCCGCAGGCAGAATCTCGACGGCTCCAACATCGAGATCGTGGCGCGCGGCGTGCGCAACTCGGTGGGCTTCGACTGGCACCCGCAGACCAAGGAGCTGTGGTTCACCGACAACGGTCGCGACTGGGCCGGAGATGCCGGGCCGGAGGAGGAGCTGAACCGGGTGGCGGCCAACAACGTCGGCGGCTTCTTCGGTTTCCCCTATTGCCATGCCAACGGGGTGCCCGACCCCGACATCAAGAAGCCCAATCCCTGCGCGGGGGTGACGCTACCTGCGGCGACGCTCGGTCCGCACGCGGCGGCGCTCGGCATCCGATTCTATACGGGCAGCATGTTCCCCGCGGCCTACAAGAACACGGCCTTCATCGCCCGTCGCGGTTCGTGGAACCGCACCAAGAAGTTCGGCTACGATGTCGTGCAGGCGAAGATCAAGGGCGGCAAGGCGACGATCACACCATTCCTGACAGGCTTCCTCGATCAGCAGAGCGACACCTTCTGGGGTCGGCCGGTGGACGTGCTGGTGATGCCCGACGGCGCGTTGCTGGTGTCGGACGAGCAGAACGGCGCCGTCTATCGCATCTCCTACGGCGGCAAGGTGGCCTCTGCACGCTAGCTCGAGCGTCGATCTCGCGCGGACCGGACTTGCCCTGCAATGCGCGGGGCGTGTCCGGCATTCTTTCGTGCTGAGGCGGGCCGCAGCTCTGGCGATGGCGGCGGTGTGGGTCGCCGGAACGGCGTTCCATGCCGCGGCGCAGACGGCTGCACCGCAATCCTTGCAGGAACGCATCCAGTTGTGCGGCGCCTGTCACGGCGAGGAGGGCAACTCCAAGATGGAGCGCACGCCGTCACTCGCTGGCCAGCCCGAGCTGTTCCTCGCCAACCAGCTCATCCTGTTCCGCGAGCGCCTGCGCCGGGCGGAGGCAATGGACGCTGTCGTCCGGGGCATGAGTGATGCGGAGATCCTCGCGCTCGCCGCGCATTATGCGAAGCTCCCGTCTGCGCCGAGCCGTGAGCCGGTGGATCGAGCCCTCGCGGCCCGCGGTGCCGAGCTTGCCGAGGCCATGCGTTGCGGCTCCTGCCACCTTCCCGACTACCGGGGTCGCGAGCAGATGCCGAGACTGGCGCATCAGCGCATCGACTACGTCATCGACGCGCTCATCGCCTACCGCGAGGGCAAGCGCTACGGCGTCGACACCACCATGAACGGGATGATGTACCAGGTGTCGGACCAGGACATCCGGGCGCTGGCGAACTTCCTGGCGACAGTCCCGTGAGCGGTTTGCCGGCTCAGGGCCGCGCCGGTCAGGCCGCCTTGCGGTTGACCTGCCCGAGGGCTATCTCGCTCAGCTTCTTGTCCGCCTTCTTCTCCTGCGCGAGCGTCTGCTCGAGCAGCTCGGCGGCTTCGGTCATGCCGAGCTGGTTGGCCCATGCGATGAGCGTGCCGTAGCGCGCCATCTCGTAATGCTCGATGGCCTGACCCGCGGCGATCATGCCGGCATCGCACACGGCCCCCGACCTGGCCTTGCCCATGACCTCCTCCCCCTCCTCGATCAGGCCCTGGATGGCCTCGCAGGTCTCGCCGCGGGCCGGCCTGTCCATGAGGGCGAAGATGCGCTCCAGGCGCTCGACCTGGCCCTCCGTCTCCTCGAGATGGTGCTCGAGCGCGCTCCTGAGCTCGCTGCTCTCGGCGTGCTTGGCCATCCTGGGCAGCGCTTTCATGATCTGCTTCTCACCGTGATAGATGTCCTTGAGCGTGGTCAGGAACAGGTCTTCGAGCTTGGTCGCGGGCATGTCATTTCTCCAGCTGGGGTCGTGCTCTCGCAGGCTCGATGGGTGAACCCGTCGGTTGCGGCGCGGGTTCCGTCCCGGTCCGGAGCAGTGATGCGGGGAGGTGCCGTCGCGGGCGCCCGGGCTCGCGCCGGTCGGGACGTGGGAGGAGCAAGGCTCGTTGCGGGGCCGGCTCGGCTCAGGCAGTCGCCCGCGACGAGGGCTCGGCACGGCCGCGGATGTCGAAGAACAGGGCCTGGCTGATGACAGCCTTCACGTTCTCGGGCCGGAACGGCTTGGTGATGAGGAAGGCCGGCTCGGGCCGCGCGCCCGTCAGCAGCCGCTCCGGGTAGGCCGTCACGAAGATGGCGGGCACCGAAAAGCTGGTGAGAATCTCGTTGACGGCGGAAAGACCGGAGCTGCCGTCCGCAAGGCGGATGTCGGCGAGCACCAGGCCCGGCCGGTGCCGGTTGGCGAGGTCCACGGCCTGCTGCTTGGTGCGGGCGATGCCGATGACCTTGTGGCCGAGCTCCCTGACCAGGATTTCGAGCTCCATGGCGATCAGCGGCTCGTCCTCGATGATCACCACCTCGGTGGCGATCTGCTCGGCGATGGACCGGCCTGCCTCGTCGATGAGGCGCTCCAGCTCGGCCGCGTCGATGTCG
>DASRDL010000014.1:0-6805 GCA_035652635.1 Hyphomicrobiaceae bacterium
CGACATCATGGCCCAGCACGCGCACGGCGTGCACGGGGCGCTGCCGCACCAGCACGACGAGATCGACGCCGCCAACCGCGCCGCCTTCGAGGAATGCTTCCAGATCATCAAGAAGGCCTGGACCGAGGAGATGCTGTCCTACCAGGGCAAGTTCTGGAAGATCCCGCCGGGCGAGACGCCCTGGCCGCTCGAGACCACGGCCAAGTGGGGCAAGGGCGTCGAGAACGGCATCCTCAAGGCCGTCGGCGTGGTGCCCAAGCCCCTGCAGAAGCCGCATCCGCCGATCTTCCAGCCGTTCGCCTCGTCGGAGAATTCCATCCGCTGGTGCGCGCAGAACGGCGTCACCGCCATCCTGCCGCCCATGCACGAGATTCACGAGCGCCACCTGTTCGAGGTCTACGCTTCCGTTTCGGGCCGCAAGCCGGGGGAGGGGATGGGCATGCTGCGCGACATCATCATCGCCGACTCGGACGAGGAGGCCAAGGAGCTGTGGGTCAACTCGGCCACCTTCGCCGGCAACGCCTGGTTCGTGCCGTTCGGCTTCCGCCGCGGCATGCTCGATCCCAAGACCGGCGAGGCGCCGTCGACCGAGGAGGCCATCGCCAAGGGCTATGCCCTGGTCGGCACCGTGGACTCGGTGACGCGCAGCCTGGAGGCGCTGAAGAGGAAGCTGCCCGTCAACTGGATCTTCGGCTGGACGCACAACACGCTGGTGCCGCACGGCCTGCTGATGCGCTCCATCGAGCGCTTCTATACGCAGGTGCTGCCGCGGGTGACGTGACGCCAAGCCCCGTCATGCCGGCCGCGCGCCCAGCGCGCGAGCCGGCACCCAGGGCCGCAAGCAAGCCATGTCGCGGCTGATCCCGGATATATCGCTTGCGCGAAATTTCCGGGATGACAACCGTTGCGCTACTGCTTCGGCGCCTCTCCGGCGGGCGGGCTCGCCGGCGGCGCGGCGGCAGGCGGAACCGGAGCAGGCGACGGCGGAGCTGCGACCGGAGCCTGAGCCGGCGGAGCGCTTTCGGTTGCCGACGGCGTCGCGGCAACGGGCGGTGCCGGAGGTGGCGGCGCGGCCGCAGGCGGCGGAGCCGGCGGCTCGCGCGGTCGCGGCGGAGGCACAGGCTCGGCAGGTGTCCGCGCCGTCTGCACCGCGGCCTTGTCGATTGCTGCTCGCGCCTGGGCGTCGAGGCACTCGGCGAGCAGACGCCAGCTTTGGTCGAGCGGCGAGCGGACCTGGGCCAGACAGGCCTGCCGGGTCGGCTCCAGCACGAACAGCCAGCTTGCGCTCACGGCGTTGAAAGCCTGGCGCTCGAACGCAGCGCACTGTCCCGGCGCACTCTCGTGCGCACAGATGTCGGTGATCTTCCAGGCCGGAAGCGCCTGGGCCAGCGCCCCGGAGCAAGGCGCGCCGGCAGCCAACAGCACGGCCGCCCCAGCGCGCAAGATGGTTTTTGGCATGCGAGCCTCCTCCCGTGGCTTGCCTCCCCGCACCATGCCACGAATCGCCGCGCCCCGCATGGCCCCTCCGGCGGTCCGGCCCGCCTCTTCACCATGACATGAGCCCCCGGCGCAGCTAGAGTAAAGCCCAGCCCCAGGAGAGCCGATGCCGACTGCGCTCTGCCGCACCGAGCCCGTGACCATCGCCGCCTTCGACGCCTTCGTCGAGGCACGGGCCGACGACGCTCCGTTCGAGCTGGTCGCGAGCGCCATCGACGGGGCGCACTGAGGCGCAAGCGCAGGATCACCGGCAAAACCCATGCTCGAGCGGATCGAGACCGACATCCTGATCCTGGGCTCGGGTGGCGCCGGGCTGTTTGCCGCGCTGCACGCGCACCAGGCCGATCCGGACCTTGCCGTCACGATCGCCACCAAGGGCCTCGTCGGCAAGTGCGGCTGCACGCGCATGGTGCAGGGCGGCTATAACGTCGCACTCAACCCCGGCGACTCGGTCGAACGTCACTTCATGGACACCATCGAGGGCGGCAAGTGGCTGCCCAACCAGGCGCTGGCCTGGACGCTGGTGGAGAAGGCGATCGAGCGCGTGCACGAGCTGGAGAACGAGATCGGCTGCTTCTTCGACCGCAATGCCGACGGCACGCTGCATGGCAAGGCCTTCGCCGGCCAGACCTTCGACCGCACCGTGCACAAGGGCGATCTCACCGGCATCGAGATCATCAACCGGCTGATGGAGCAGGTGTGGGCCCGCCCCATCCGGCGGCTGGAGGAGCACCGCGCCGTGGCTCTCATTCCGGCGCGCGAGGGCGGCGCGCTGTCGGGCGTGCTGATGATCGACATGCGCTCTGGCCTCTTCCGCTTCGTGAGGGCCAAGGCGGTGCTGCTCGCCACCGGCGGCGGTCCCACCATGTACCGCTATCACACGCCCTCCGGCGACAAGAGCATGGACGGGCTCGCCATGGCGCTCAGGCTCGGCCTGCCGCTGCGCGACATGGAGATGGTTCAGTTCCACCCCACAGGCCTGCTCGCCGGCACCGACACGCGCATGACCGGCACGGTGCTGGAAGAGGGCCTGCGCGGCTCCGGCGGCCACCTGCTCGACGGCGCGCAGCGCCGCTTCATGGCCGACTACGACCCGAAGCTCGAGCGCGCCACGCGCGACGTCGTCTCACGCGCCATCTACGCCGAGATGCGCGCCGGCCGCACCACACCCAACGGCGGCGTCTACATCAAGATGGCGCACCTGGGGCCGGAGAACGTGCGCAAGCAGTTCAAGGGCATGGTGGAACGCTGCGCCGACTGCGGCTTCGACCTGGCCGGCGGCCTCGTGGAGGTGGTGCCGACGGCGCACTACTTCATGGGCGGCGTGGTCTGCCGGGTCGATACCTCGACCGAGCTCGCAGGCCTCTACGTCGCCGGCGAGGATGCCGGCGGCGTGCACGGCGCCAACCGCCTCGGCGGCAACGGGGTGGCCAACTCCACCGTGTTCGGGGCCATTGCCGGCGACACCATGGCCGCCTTCGTCGCCGGCAACGGCGGCCATCGTCCGCCCGACGAGGCGGTGCTGGAGGCCGAGGTGGAGCGGGCGCAAGCCCCCTTCCGGCGCAAGGGCGGCGACCTCAACCGCTTGCGCGAGAGCCTGCTCGACGCCATGTGGGACTATGTGGGCGTGATCCGCGATGCGGCCGGGCTCAAGCGGGGCCTTGCAAAGCTCGACGCCATCGAGGCAGAGCTGCTCGCCACCGGCCTGGCCGACCGAGACCGCGCCTTCAACCTCACCTGGGCCGATTGGCTCAACCTGCGCTCGCTGGTGGAGGTGTCCAAGGTCATTGCCGCGGCGGCACTCAGGCGCGAGAATTCCCGCGGCGCCCACTATCGCGAGGACTTTCCGGGTGAAGGCGACCTCGCCGCCTCCACCTTCACCGTGGCGCGCCAGAGAAGCGGCAAGCTGGAGATTGCGGAGGAGCCCGTTCAGTTCACCATCGTCCGCCCCGGTGAGACTCTCTTGAAGGAGGCCGCGGAGTGATATTTCTGTCATCCCGGAACTTCGCGAAGCGAAGTATCCGGGACGAAGCGGCCTTATCTGTCGCCCTGGGCCCCCGGCGCTCGGGCTGACGCCCGACGCCAGGATGACAAGGAGCGGGTCCAATGATCCCCATTGCATCGCTGCAGAGGACGGCCGAAAGCCTGATGGCCAAGGCGGCCATCGAGATACCCGACGACTATCTCGAGGGTCTGCGCCGCTGCGCCGACACCGAGAAGGGCGATCTCTCCGCCTTCGTCATCAAGGCCATGCTTGAAAACTACGAGGCGGCGAAGGAGGACCGGCGCGCCATGTGCGGCGATACCGGCGTGCCGCGCTGGTACGTCAAGATCGGCAACGAGGCACGCATCGAGGGCGGGCCCATCGCGCTCGAGGCCGCACTGCGCCGTGCTACGGCCAACGCCACGCACGACGTACCGCTCAGGCCCAACCGCGTGCACCCGCTCTGGCGCACCGATCACAACAACAATTGCGGCATCGGCGCGCCGGAGATCGAGTACTCCTTCCACCCCGACGCCGACTGGATCGACCTCACTACCGTGCACAAGGGAGGGCTGTTCGGCACCGACTACCGCATGCTGTTCCCCGGCGACGGCATCGAGGGCATCAAGCGCTTCTACCTCGACACGCTCATCGCCTTCGGCCGGCGCGGGCTCGCCTGCCAGCCGGCCATCGTCGGCGTCGGGCTCGGCGGCTCCAAGGACATCTCGATGATCCTGGGCAAGCAGGCGGCGTGTCTGCGCGTGGTCGGCTCGCGCAACCCCGATCCCGGGATCGCAAAGCTGGAGGCGGAGCTCAAAGAGCTCGGCAACAGCATCGGCATGGGCGCCATGGGTTTCATGGGGAGCTCCATGGTGGTCGACTGCCACATCGAGGTCGGCTACTGCCACACCGGCGGCATGCCCATGAGCGTGCACATGTTCTGCCTCTCCTCCCGCCGCGCCACTGCGCGGGTCTTCGCCGACGGCCGCGCCGAGTTCCGCACCGATCCCGAGTGGTTCACCGACTACATGCGGCGCGAGACGGTGGAGTGGGAGGCGCCGCGGCGCGAGGCGGCGGAGTAGGCTGGCTTGGGGCGATTGCCCGTAACCCGACAAAGGTCGCGTCCGGAGCGCGTCGGGCTACGCGTAGATCGGCGTCGCCATCCAACATCGGCTGCGGTGTCCACGGCAACTCGACCGACCCACGCCATGACACGCGATGTCACCAAGGCCAGCAAATTCTTGAGCCTGGTGCTGCGGCACGAGCCGGAAAAGATCGGCCTGACACTGGATGCCCAAGGCTGGGCCGACGTCGGCGAGCTGATCGCGAGGGCCGGCGCACACGGCATGGCACTCACGCGCGAGCTGATCGCGGACATCGTCGCCGGCAGCGACAAGCAGCGCTTCGCCATCGATCCCGCCGGCCGGCGCATCAGAGCCAACCAGGGCCATTCGATCGACGTGGATCTGGAGCTGGAGCCGCTCGAGCCGCCGGCCCTTCTCTTCCACGGCACGGCCGTACGGAGCCTGGCCTCGATCCGTGTCCACGGGCTCACCCCCGGCCGCCGCCGGCATGTGCACCTCTCTGCCGACGCCGCGACCGCCGCCAGCGTCGGCAGGCGCCACGGCAAACCGGTTGTACTCGGGGTGCAATCCGGGCGATTGTGGATGGCAGGAACCCGGTTCTACCGCTCGGCCAACGGCGTGTGGCTGACCGCCGCCGTGCCGCCCGGCTTCATCGAGTTCCCGGACAAGACAAGCTGAGGAGAAACGTCCATGCGTGCCGCCGTGCTCACCGAGGTCAACAAGCCTCTGCAGATCCTCGACCTGGAGCAGGAGGGGCCCAAGGCCGGCGAGGTGCGGGTGCAGGTGAAGGCCGCCGGCGTGTGCATGAGCGACTGGCACATCATGAACGGCGACTGGCCGCTGCCCTTGCCCATGGTGCTGGGCCACGAAGCCGCCGGCATCGTCGCCGAGCTGGGCCCGGGCGTCACCAACGTGAAGAAGGGCGACCACGTCATCTTCTCGTTCCGTCCCCACTGCGTCCACTGCAGCTACTGCTCGCGCGGGCGCACGGTGCTGTGCATCGGCCACAACGACACACCGCGCTGGCGCATGCACGACGGCACCGCGCGCGTGAAGCTCAACGGCGAGCCGGTCAACCAGATGGCGCGCATCGGCACCTTCTCGGAGTACGTGGTCTGCCCCGCCGAGCAGGTGGTGGCCGTGCGCGAGGACCTGCCCTGGACGCATGCCGCCATCATCGGCTGCAGCGTGGCGACCGGCGTCGGCGCCGTCATCCGCCACGCCAACGTGGAAGCCGGCAGCAGCGTGCTGGTGGTGGGCTGCGGCGGCGTGGGCCTCAACGTGGTGCAGGGCGCCAGGCTCGCCGGCGCCAAGACCATCATCGCCGCCGACCTGCTCGACAACAAGCTCGCCTACGCGCGCCAGTTCGGCGCCACCCACACCATCAACGCCAAGGCCGAGGACGTGGTGAAGCGGGTGCAGGAGCTGACCGGCGGGCTCGGCGCCGACTACGCCTTCGACGCCATCGGCGGCGACAAGACGGCCGTCACCATCGTCGACGCGATCGCGCCCGGCGGGCACGCCGTCATCGTCGGCATCCCCTCGTTCGCCACCCGCGCGCCCATCGCCCCGGTCGGCATGGTCTACGGCGAGAAGACGCTGTCGGGCACCTACTACGGCTCGATCCGGCCGGCGGTGGATTTCGGCGTGCTGGCCGACCTCGACATGGACAAGCGCATCGACCTCGACCGCCTGATCAGCCGCACCTACAAGTTCGAGGAGATCAACGAAGGCTTCCGCCTGATGCTGGCGGGCGGCGTCGCGCGCGGCGTGATCACGTTCTGAAGCGTAGGGCGCAAGAGGCGTCAGCCGAATTGCGCCGAGCAACGGCCAACAGCGGCGCAATTGGGCTTCGCCTCTTGCGCCCTACGGATGCATCCCATGGCAGGTCTGAAAACCACTCATCTTCATTTGCCCGCCACCGCCGAGCAGCTCCGCACACTCGAGATCGGCACCGTCGTCTACCTCACGGGCCGCGTCTACACGGCGCGCGAGGGCGTCTACAAGAAGGCGGTGGAGGACGGAGCGGGACTGCCCGCGGCTCCAGAGGCGCTGGGCTTTGCCAACTTCCACTGCTCACCCGCTGCCACCCTGAACTCCGACGGCAGCGCCACCGTCGGCGCCGTCACCGCAACCGCCTCGTTCCGCTTCGCCAAGTGGCTCGACGGCTGGTTCGCCCTCTCCCGCTGCAACGTCATCATCGGCAAGGGCGGCATGACGAGCGAGATTTACAAGCGCT
>DASRDL010000015.1:0-6000 GCA_035652635.1 Hyphomicrobiaceae bacterium
CGCGCCGCGCGCCGCCTCGTTGCCCGCGTCGCCGAGGCCTGTGGGGCGACGCACGGCGCCGACCGCATGCACCTGTGGGCGGCCACCTCGGAGCGCATGATGGCGCGACGCGATCCGTGGGTGAACATGCTGCGCACCACCATCGCCTGCACCGGGGCGGCGCTCGGCGGCGCCGACGCCATCACCGTGCTGCCCTTCACCTGGGCCATGGGCGAGCCGGACGTCTTCGCCCGCCGCATCGCGCGCAACACGCATCTCGTGTTGCAGCAGGAGAGCTCGCTCGCCCGCGTCGCCGATCCCGCGCACGGCGCCTGGTTCATCGAGAAGATCACCGACGAGCTGGCCGCGCGGAGCTGGGCCCTGTTCCAGGCCATCGAGGGCAAGGGGGGCATGGCCGCCGCCCTGGCGAGCGGCTATCTGCAGGGCGAGGTGGCCAAGGTCGCGGAGGCGCGCGCGCGCAGCATCGGGTCGGGGGCGCAGGAGCTGACAGGCGTCTCCGCCTTCCCGCTGCTCGGCGAGGACGGCGTGACGGTGGCGCCGCATCCTGTTTGCGAGCCGGTCGTCAAGGGCGGCACCGCCGTCGAGGCGCTGACGCCGCGTCGCCTGGCCGAGCCGTTCGAGCGGCTGCGCGATGCCGCCGATGCCCACTTCGCCCGCTCGGGCAAGCGGCCGCAGGTGTTTCTCGTCTGCCTCGGTGAGCTCGCCGCCCATTCGGTGCGGGCAACGTGGGCGCGCAACTTCCTGGCCGCCGGCGGCATCGAGGCCGTCATGAGCGCGCCCATCGCCAGCTCCGTGGAGGCCGGCCGCGCCTTTGCCGCCAGCGGCGCCGAGATTGCCTGCATCGCCTCCTCGGACGCGGTCTATGCGGAGCTTGGCGAATCGACAGCCGGTGCGCTGAAGGCAGCGGGCGCGGCGCTGGTGCTGCTGGCGGGTCGCCCGCGCGGGCAGGAGCCGGCGCTGCAGGCGGCCGGCGTCGATCTGTTCATCTTCGCCGGCGCCGATGCACCGGGAATCCTCAGCCGTCTTCACGCTGCACTAGGCATAAGGGCCTAGTTGCGGTTATAGGATGCCCGGGGGTTTGCGCTACTCCATGGACGGGAGGGAGCTTCCATGAGTCTGCGAACGATGACGGCCATGCTCGCCGCCGCTGCGGTCGCCGCTGCTTCCGCCACGCCGGCTTTGGCCAAGTGCCAGCGCCTTGCCTACTCCGTCAACGACTACGGCAAGGAGGGGCCCACCAACGACGCCAAGAAGCTGCTCGACGGCTACATTGCCAACTGGACGAAGGAAAAGGGCATCACCAACTACACCGTCGGCAAGAAGGACGTGAAGTGCGAGCTGTTCCTCAACTTCATCGTCTTCGACGAGCACACGTGCCAGGCGAGCGCCCTGGTGTGCTGGGACGACGGAGGCGGGGCGCCGGCTCCGGCGAAACCCAAGCCCGCCGCCACCACACCCGCGCCCGCTCCTGCGGCGCCCGCGGTCAGGCCGCCGTCGGCGAAGAAGGTGCAATTGCCCGGTTGAGCGGGCCGGACGCGGGCGCTCGCGCCGGTTTCACTTCGCCGGCTGTCGCATCCGCTGCGCGATGAAGCGCGCGAGCGGCGGTCCGGCGATGAGGACGACGACGAGGCGCGCGGTCTGCAGCGACATCACGAACGACAGGTTGGCCCCGCTCGAGGCCGCGATGATGGCCACCGAGTCGACGCCGCCCGGGCTGGTGGCGAGGTAGGCCGTCAGCGGGTCGATGCCGGCGCCCATCACGAGCAGCCAGGCGAGAAGCGCGCTCACGCCGATCACCGACATGATTGCCCCGAGGACCTGAGGCAGCGTGCGCGAGGCGTGCAGCAGGATGGCCCGTGTGAAGCCGAGACCGACGCTCCAGCCCAGGAATGCGTAGCTCATCGCCAGCAGCCACGGCGGCAGAATGATGTGTACGAGCCCGGCAGCCTCCATCGCGGTGCCTGCGACCATCGGCACCAGCAGCGCCCCCGCCGGGATCCTCAGCATGTGTCCGAGCGCGCCTCCGAGGCCGGCGATCAGCAGCGTGAGCAGGAACTGAAGCGGAGAGAAGGCGGCAAACCACACGACGTCCGGCCCCGTCACGGCGGAGCCCACCCATAGCCTGGCGACCACCGTCGCCAGAGCGGCGACCAGGACCACACGCAGATACTGCATGAACGCCACGAGCCTGGGATCGGCGCCGAAGGCTCCCGACATCACCATCATGACGGAGGCGCCGCCGGGTGCCACGCCCCACACCGCCGTGGTGCCGGGCAGGACGCCGAAGCGGGCGAGCAGCCAGCCGATGAGCCCGCTGGCGGCGACCATCACCAGCACCGAGCCCAGCAGCAGCGGCCAGTCCTTGGCGAACGCCGGCGCGATGTCGCCGGTCAGGGCGCGCGCGACCAGGCAGCCGACGATGGTCTGCGAAGCGATGATCGCCGGCCGGGGAGCGCGGATGCTGGCGCCGTTGCTGCTCAGCACGATACCGGCGACCATGGGCCCCAGCATCAGCGCAGCCGGCAGGTGGGTGATTCTGAAGAGCGCGGCCAGCACGGCGGAGCCCGCGATCAGCATCGCCCATTGCGTGGGCGGCGAAAGCTTCTCCAAGGCGCTCGGGGGCGGCGGGACGGCCGGCGGGTTCATGATCTGGCGACCGGCGGCCTCGGCATCAATACGTGTGTCCCCGGCCGACGGGTGAGCGCCGGCGGGTCGGTGCCGCCCCGCAGATGCCCGCGCGCGGGCCGGCGACGGACGGGCTAGGCGCCTTCCCCGGCAACCGAGATGTCGGGCGCATCCGCATTCTTCATGCCCTGGACGTGATAGCCGGCGTCGACGTGATGTACCTCCCCGGTGACGCCGCGCGACAGGTCGGATAGCAGATAGAGGCCCGCCGCCCCGACCTCCTCGATGGTCACCGTCCGGCGCAGCGCCGAGTTGTGCTCGTTCCAGCGCAGGATGTAGCGGAAGTCGGCGATGCCCGAGGCGGCCAGCGTCTTGATCGGCCCGGCCGAGATGGCGTTGACGCGGATGCCGTTGCGACCGAGGTCGGCCGCCAGGTAGCGCACGCTGGCCTCGAGGCCTGCCTTGGCCACGCCCATCACATTGTAGTGCGGCATCACCTTCTCGGCGCCGTAGTAGGTGAGGGTGAGCAGCGAGCCGCCGGCGCTCATCAGCTTCTCGGCGCGCTGGGCGAGCGCGGTGAAGGAGTAGCAGGAGATCAGCATCGTCTGCGTGAAGTTCTTCTCCGTGGTGTCCACGTAGCGGCCGTCGAGCTCGGCCTTGTCGGAGAAGGCGATGGCGTGGACGAGGAAATCGAGCTTGCCCCAGCGGCGGGCGAGCTCGGCGAACACCGCATCCATCGACGCCCCGTCGGTGACGTCGCACGGCAGCACCAGCTCGGAGCCGGCCTCGGCCGCCAGCGGCTCCACCCGCTTCTTCAGCGCGTCGCCCTGATAGGTGAAGGCCAAGGTCGCGCCTTGCGCCGCCACCGCCTTGGCAATGCCCCAGGCGATCGAGCGGTTGTTGGCCACACCCATGACGAGCCCGCGCTTGCCCTGCATGAGGGTGCCGACCGGTGTCACGCTATCCGCGGCAGGTGAGCTCATTCCTGTCGTGTCCTCGCCCCGTCACGTCGGTGGCCCATGTAGCGGCGGGCATCCTACACCATATGCCTCGCCGGTCCAGCGGCCCACGAGGGCTTCGGCGGACGATCGCGGTGCCGTGCCGCATTTTCGGGCCGTGCGGCGGATTGGCCTTCGGGCGCACTGCGAACGCACAACCGCTGTAGCGGCGTCGGCACGCCGCGCGCAATCCCGCCGCGGGCGACGGTGGCAAGAGCCGCCTTCGATCGTGTAGAGTGGCCGACGTTGCATGTCTATGCATGGATTGTGCGCAGGTGATGGGATGAGCGCCGATACCTTTGCGCTGGATGCGCTCCGGCAGCCGGCTGTCAGGCCGCCCGCCGAGCACTTCCTTGCCTATTCCCGGCGGCTTTCCGACACCTTGTCTGCCTTCGATTGGGCGCCCGTGGCGGCGCTGGCCGAGGATCTGCTCGCGTGCTGGCGCACCGGCCGCCAGCTGTTCCTGTGCGGCAACGGCGGCAGCGCCGGCAATGCCAACCACCTGGCCAACGATTTCCTCTATCCGCTGTCGAAGACGAAGGGCTCGGGGATCCGCGTGCACGCCCTGAGCGGCAACCCGGCTGTGATCACCTGCCTCGGCAACGACGAGGGCTATGACAACATCTTCTCCTACCAGTTGGCGGTGCACGGGCGCAGCGGCGACGTGCTGCTGGCGTTCTCCGGCAGCGGCAACTCGCCCAACATTCTCCGCGGGCTGGAGGAGGCCCGGCGCATCGGCATGAAGAGCTACACCATCGTGGCATTCACCGGCGGCAAGGCTAAGACACTGGCCGACGTGGCGATCCATTTCCCCGTCGACGACATGCAAATCGCCGAGGATACGCAGACCATCGTCGGCCACATGATCGTGCAGTGGCTCTATGCCCAGCGCGGTGACATGCCAGGCAGCCGCTGAGCCGCCGGCGCCGTCTGGCCGGAGCTGCGACATCGAGAACTGGCGCAGCACCGGCGAACGCCTCGGGATCGCCGTCGCGACGGCAGCGCGGACGTGCGTTCTGCTGCGGGGCTTGCGCGGGAGGGCCACGACCATTGCAGGTGGGCCGGCAATTGGAGGCTGCGGTTCCGCGACCACGGCTGTACGCGGGTGCCGATCAGCCTGCGCGCCTCAGCCTGGAAATCGACACCATCGATCATCACGGCGAAGCCATCCCGGTCGTCTCGCGGGACATCCTGCCGCTGCCGTTCTGTGCCGTCATGCGCCTGGCGCGGTGCGACGGGGCGCATCTGCCCAAGGTGCTGGTGGTTCCGCCGCTCTCCTCCCACTACCCCATTCTGCTGCGCGACCTCGTTCTGGGCCTCGTTCCGTCATTCCAGGTCTATGTCGCAGACTGGATCAATGCGCGTCACGTGCCGGTCGAGAGAGGGCGGTTCGATCTGGAGGAGAATACCGCCCACGTTCTCGAGGCCATGCGGGCCCTGGCGCCCGATCTCAACGTGATTGCGCTGTGCCAGGCGGGCTTCCCCGCGCTCGTGGCGGCGGCCCATCAGGCGCAGGCCGATGCGCGCTCGGCGCCGCGCAGCCTGGTGCTCATCGCCGCTCCGATCGATCCCGCAGCCAACCCGACCCGCGTGTCGCGCCTCATCACCTCGCGCACGCTGTCCTGGTACGAGCGCAACGTCATCACGCGGGTGCCGCCTCCCTATGCCGGCATGGACCGTCTCGTCTATCCGGGCTCGGTGCAGCTGATGGGGCTCTGGGCCTACCTGATGCGGCACCTGCGGGAGGGCGGCGAGCTGCTCGGCAAGCTGATGCGCGACGACGGCGCGGATCCCGGCCGCTTCCCCTTCTTCGACCTCTATTCGGCGGTGATGGACCTGCCCGCCGAAGTCTTTCTCGACATCATGCGGCACGTCTACCAGGAGCGCACGCTGGTGCGCGGCGAGTTCCGCCTCCACGGCCAGACGGTGGCTCTGCGCAGCCTGGGTGACACGTCGCTCATGACCGTCGAGGGCGAGCTCGACGACATCGCCGCTCCCGGCCAGACGCAGCGCGCCCACGACTTGTGCCCGTCCATGCCGGCAGGCGCCCGCCGGCGGCTGGTGGTGCCCAGCTGCGGACACTTCTCGCTGTTTCACGGCGAAACCTGGCGCGCCGAGGTCCTGCCGGAGGTGCGCGCCTTCATCGATCGGCCGAGCCCCGGCGCATGATGCCCGCCGAGGCCGCTCGCGCTCAGCCGACTGCCTCGGCGCGCAGGCATTGAACGGAGAGCTCGCGGAAGGACCGGCGGGCCGCCTCCACCGAGCCGCCCATGTCGATGCCGCGGCAGGCATCCTCGATCACCACCGCCTCGAAGCCGCAGCGGCGCGCATCCTCCGCCGAGTAGCGCACGCAGAAGTCGAGCGCGAGGCCGGCGAG
>DASRDL010000016.1:0-14122 GCA_035652635.1 Hyphomicrobiaceae bacterium
CTGGTCGATCAGGCCGAGCCCGAAGGCTATCTCACCGCCGAGAACGGCCAATGGCTGATCGAGCGCATCGGCCACGACGGCCGGGTCGACAGCAAGACCGAGCTGGAACTGCTGGTCAACGTGCTCGACAAGTCGCGCTGGTCGCCGCAGAGCCTCGTGCGCTTCGCTCTCGAGCAGGTGAAGCACGCCGTGGTCAGCGGCACGGGCCCTCTGCGATCGGGAAAGAAGCTCGAGCCGGGTGTGGTCTCGCAGGCCGACGTGGACCTCCTGCGCCGCATGCTCTACGCGGCCGGCAGCGACGGCTGCATTGCCGTGACGCAGATGGAGGCGGAGGTGGTGTTCGCCATCGACGAAGCCACGGCCGGCAGCGACAACCATCCCGCCTGGACAGACCTCTACATCAAGGCCATCGCCAACTGCGTGCTGGCGGCCTCCGGCTACGCCCCGCCCCCGCGCGAGGTGGCGCTCGCCCGCGAGGCCTGGCTCGACCGCCGCGGCGATCTCACTCTCGACGCCGTCCTCGCCGGCATGGCGACCGGGCTCGAGGGTCTCTTCAAGGGCTATCGCGAGCAGACCAAGGAGGAGCGGGCGATCGCCAGGCTCACTCAACAGAAGATCGAGATCATCACACACGAGGCCGTGACTGCGGCCGAAGCCGAGTGGCTTGCCTCGCACATCGGCCGGGACGGAAGGTTCACGCCGAACGAGCGGGCCCTGCTGGCCTTTCTGAAATCGGAAGCGCCGGCTCTCGACCCGGTGCTCCAAGACGTGGTCGACAAGGCTGCGGCGGCAGCCTGACGGCGGTCGGCATCGGCCGGGCGGGCATGCGATGACGGGACGCGCAACCACTGGAACGACGGCGCCGGCGCGGAGGACGCCCGCGTGCGGGCTGCTCCGCATCAGCGGAGCAGCCCTCTTCCTTCTCGGCGCTGCGGGGCCAGCAGCCGCCGGCGGGGACTGGTGCGACGGGGCTCCTCCGCCGGGCTCCGATCTCTGTTATGCACCGGCGCCGCCAGCCTACGTGTTCGGCTACGACTATTCGGCGGCGCCGCGCTGGACCTCCAACGGCTGGAGCTCTCCGCCGACGCGGCCGGTGCCCGTGCCGCCGCCGGGTCCCTTCTACTATGCGCCTCCCGTCTACCCCTACCCGCATGCGCCCTGCCGCACCGGCTGCGGCGAGGAGGGTCTCCTGCTTTTCCCCTGGGACAGGCGGCGCTGACCGCCGGCGGCACGCCGGGAAATCCCGAGGAAGCCGCCGGACCTGGAACCGTCGCCCTCGCAGGCCCGGCCGGCGCGACCATGCGCTTGTCAACCGGCCATGGGCCGGCTAGTGCCAGTTGTCTGGTCATCGTACAACTTTCGAGACGTGAGCAGACCGCTCCGCTTCGCGCGGTGCGCGTGCGCAGGCAGGGAGGGGAGCACTTCATCCTCGCCGGCAACCTGATGAACACCGGCGGCATGACCGACCGCATCTTCGAGATCATCGAATTGATGCTGGTGTGGCTGATCTTCACCGGAACGGCAGAGGTCTGGCGCGTCAATCAGCACTTCGCCGTCGACATTCTGCCATCGGCGCTCGCCGGCAGCCGCTATCACGAGGCCTATCGGGCGTTCGTGGCGGTGGCCGGCCTGCTGTTCGTGGCCGTCTTCACCTGGAAGTCGCTCGAGCTGCTGCTTCGCGCCGACGATCTATCTCCCTATTTCTCCTTGCCGCGACGCCTCTGGTACGCGGCCATGCCGGTCAACGGCGCCCTGATGGTCCTGTTTTCCCTGCGGCAGCTGTGGACGATGCTGGCATCCGCACGCGGCGGTCCCCGTCCCGGGAGCGTTCCGGGCGACCGCCGCTAGCGCATGCGGCTCGGGCCCGGCCCGACGGCTCTCGCCAAGCCCCACTTCCGCCTCATTGCGTGACAGTATGGCCCTGCTCCGGAGGGTCGCAAACGGGTATTCGAGCCTCTATGCTGGTGGCGTGTGCGCGCGGGCGGTCGCAGGCTGCGGCGGCCCCGATTCTGGTGTTGCCCGGCGCCCCGAGTGAGCAAGGGCCCCGCCGCGACGCGGGGCATGCGCAACTGGAACCCCAGGACCGAAGCTGATGCCCGAACTCAAGCTCTCTTCCGGCGGCTTCTCGTTCCTCGAGCTGTTCATGCAGGCCCACCCGGTCGTCAAGGTGGTGATGATGGGGCTGCTGCTCGCCTCGATCTGGGCGTGGGCCATCATCATCGAGAAGCTGTTTGCCTTCCGGCGGGCGCGGCGCGAGGCGGACCGCTTCGAGGCCCAGTTCTGGTCGGGCCAGTCGCTGGAGGAGCTCTATGCCGGGCTGTCGCGCGGGCGCACGCTGTCGATGGCGGCTCTGTTCGTCGCCGCCATGCGCGAGTGGAAGCGCTCGGTCGAAGGCAACATCCGCGCCATGGGCGGCATCCAGCTGCGCGTGGAGAAGGTGATGGACGTCACCATCAGCCGCGAGATGGAGCAGCTTGACCGGCGCCTGTTGTTCCTCGCCACCGTAGGCTCCACGGCGCCCTTCATCGGCCTCTTCGGCACGGTATGGGGCATCATGACGAGCTTCCAGGCGATCGCCGCCTCCAAGAACACCAACCTGGCCGTGGTGGCGCCCGGCATCGCCGAGGCGCTGTTCGCCACCGCGCTCGGCCTGCTGGCGGCCATTCCCGCCGTCATCTTCTACAACAAGTTTGCCGCCGACTCCTCGCGGCTTTCCCAGCGGCTCGAAGCCTTCGCCGACGAGTTCTCAGCGATCGTGTCGCGCCAGATCGACGTGAGAACGTGAGCATGGCTCGCCGCTGGCATGCCGGATTTTGCTGTCATGCCGGAATTTCGCGAAGCGAAATATCCGGCACCCATGGCAACGGTATATGGGGCCGACTCGGCTCCTGGGTTCCCGACAGCTCGCTGACGCGAGCTTCCGGGATGACAGCCAAGGGCAGGAGTGCGCGCTATGGCCGCTAGCGTTCAGCCTCCTGCCAGGCCCGGCGGCGGGCGGCGCGGCCGCGCCCGCAAGCACACGCCGATGCACGAGATCAACGTCACGCCGTTCGTCGACGTCATGCTGGTGCTGCTCATCATCTTCATGGTGACGGCGCCGCTCCTGACCGTCGGCGTGCCGATCGAGCTGCCCGAGACCAAGGGCCAGCAGCTGCAGACCAACAAGGAGCCCGTCACCATCAGCGTCGACAGGTCGGGCAAGGTCTTCATCCAGGAGACGGAGATCAAGCTCGACGAGATCGCGCCCAAGCTCAGGGCCATCGCCAAGAGCGGCTATGACGAGCAGATTTTCATCCGCGGTGACAAGGGCATCGATTACGGCACGGTGATGCGCGTCATGGGCCGGGTGAAGTCGGCAGGCTTCACCAAGGTCTCGCTCGTCACCGAGTCGGAGGGAAGTTGAGGCTCTAAAGGCAGGAACGGCAGTGCGGGGCGGACTGGCTACCTCCGTCGTTCTGCACGCGGCGGTGCTGGCATGGGTGCTCCTCTCCATCCAGACGCAGCGCACACCGCGCATGTCCGAGCCTGAGCCGATCGCCGTCGACCTCGTCAATGCCAGCGACCTCACCCGGCTGCGCAAAGGCTCGCGTACGGCCAAGCAGCTCGAGGCCGAGGCCAACGAGGCGCCCAAGCCCGAGCCCGCCAAGAAGGAATCGCCCAAACCCACGCCGGCCGCAGCGGCCCCGCCGCCCCCACCCCCGCCGCCCCCACCCCCGCCGCCTCCGCCACCCAAGGAGGAGCCTAAGGAGGAGCCCAAGAAGGAGGTGGCGGCCGCTCCGCCTCCGCCTCCCCCGCCGCCCCCCGCTCCGGCACTCGAGGAGCAGAAGAAGCTCGAGGAGCTCCTGAAGGAGCAGGAACGCCAGGCCGAGGAGCAGAAGAAGGCGGAGGAGCAGAGGAAGGCGGAGGCGGAGCAGAAGCGCCTCGAGGAGCAGAGAAGGGCCGAAGAGATCAAGAGGAAGCAGGAAGAGGAAAGGCGCCGTAAACTGGCAGAACAGAGAAAGCGCGAGGCTGAGCGCAAGAAGAAAGAGGCGGAGGCCAAGAAGAAGCAGTTCGACGCCGAGAAGATCGCCGCGCTCCTCAACAAGGTGCCCGAGAAGGGCCCGGCGCGGCCGTCGGTGCCGCTTGATCAGCAGGCCAAGGCGAAGGGACCTGTGCTCGGCGCGCCCGAAGGCCACGACCAGCGGTTGTCGGCCAGCGAGCTTGCCATCATCGCCCAGATCATCCGCTCATGCGTGCAGTCGAAATGGAACGTGCTCGGAGGCAGCGAGGCTGCCCAGCAGGTCGTCGTCAAGCTGCGTTTGCGCTTCAATCCCGACGGCACGCTGGCCGGCGCACCGGTCGTGATGAATCCGCAGCACACCACGGCTTTCCTCGCCATCTCCGACAGTGCCATCCGTGCGGCCGAGGCCTGCCAGCCCTACAGCCTGCCGCCTGCCAAGTACGAGGCATGGAAGGACATCGTGCTCAACTTCGATCCCCGCGAGATGTTCTGATCCTCATCGGCGTGAGCTCAACGATGCTTACCCAGGTCATCCCGGCGTTCGATGGCGGGGGCCAATTTTCGACCGGCTCCGATGCTTCGCGGTGGGTGGATAGCGTGCACAAGGCCCGGTATGACCGCGGATGCGAGTGCCGGCGTCGCGCCACGAACGGGTATCATCCCTGCCGAATCTCCAGAGAACCGATTCGACCATGACGGCTGCCGCGCCTTCCAGCTTCCGCGACTGTGCGTTGACACCGATCCTGCGCCTCGCCGGCGTGGTGCCGACGCTCGCCCTCGCTCTCACTGTCGTTGCGGCCTCGGCGGCGACGAGCGCCGCCCAGCAGCGCCAGGGGCCACCGGCGGCCCCGCGGGGGGGCCAGAGCGGCCCGCTCGAGGTCGACATCACCCAGGGCACGCTCAAGCCCATCCCCATTGCCGTGACGGAGTTTGCGGGCGAGGACCCGCAGTTCGGCCGCGAGATCTCCGACATCGTCGCCGCCGACCTGGAGCGATCGGGCCTGTTCGAGCCGCTCGACCGTGCCTCCTTCATCGACCGCGCGAGCGACCTCAACGCCCCGCCGCGCTTCCAGGACTGGCGGGTGATCAACGCCCAGGCCCTCGTGCTGGGCCGGGCCGGCCGCAGCCCCGAGGGCCGCATGATCGGCGAGTTTCGCCTGTGGGACGTCTTTTCCGGCCGCCAGCTCGCCGCACAGCGCTTCGCCGTCGTCGAGCGCGAGTGGCGGCGGCTCGGCCACCTGATCGCCGACCAGGTCTACCAGCGGCTGACCGGCGAGAAGGGCTACTTCGATACGCAGATCGTGTTCGTGGACGAGACCGGTCCCAAGGACCGCCGCAACAAGCGCCTCGCCCTCATGGACCAGGACGGGGCCAACATCCGCCTCCTGACCCAGGGACGCGAGCTGGTGCTCACCCCGCGTTTCAGCCCCACCTCGCAGGCGATCGCCTACATGCAATACACCGGCGACCAGCCGCGCGTGTTCCTCATGAACCTGGAGACCGGCCAGCAGGAGCTGCTCGGCAACTTCCCCGGCATGACCTTCTCGCCGCGCTTCTCGCCCGACGGCCAGCGCGTGGTCATGAGCATCGGCGAGGGCAGTGCCAGCAGCATCGTCGAGATGGACCTGCGCAGCCGGCAGATGCGCCGTCTGACCCAGACCAGTGCCATCGACACCGGTCCCTGCTACAGCCCCGACGGGCGCCAGATCGTGTTCGAATCGGACCGCGACGGCACCCAGCAGCTTTATGTCATGGGCGCCGACGGCTCGGGCCAGCGCCGCATCAGCTTCGGCGAGGGCCGCTACTCCACGCCCGTGTGGTCGCCGCGCGGCGACCTCATCGCCTTCACCAAGCAGATGACCGGCAGCTTTCTCATCGGCGTCATGCGCCCCGACGGCTCGGGGGAGCGAATCCTCACCGAGGGATTCCACAACGAGGGCCCCACCTGGGCCCCGAACGGGCGCGTTCTCATGTTCTTCCGCGAAAGCCGCGGGCCGGTCGGGGGCCCTCACCTCTACTCGATCGACCTCACGGGCTACAACGAGCGCCAGATCCCGACGCCCGCTTTCGGCTCCGACCCGGCGTGGTCCCCGCTGCGCCGCTGATTCTCAAAATTGCACGTGCCTTTACGTGGACTTAACCGCACTCGTGCGATGTGTCGGGTGGGCCTCGGCCGGGTTGCGTCGGTGCACCTCGAAGGTGGTCCGACCGCCGCTGCTAGGGTTGGCGGATGTGCACACATGAAGTGGCATTTTCGCATCAACCGGGGTGGAAAACCTTTGGAAAAAGCGCTGCGTTCTTGATCTGAGCGGTTCCCCTCGGTAGCCACATAGATGCGATTGCCGAAATCGGTAGGAGAAAAGACAATGAAGGTGAAGAGCATCGTCGTACTGGCGGCGGTCGTCGCCGCTGTTGCCCTCGGCGCGTGCCGCCGTGAGGAGTACAGGCCCATGAAGCTCGGCGCGGGTACGGACCTGCCGGTGGCCGAGAAGGCCGTTCGCTGAAGCGAGCCTGCATTGGTTGGTGAACGGTGGCGCCGCTCTAGTGTCATCGTTCTCGCGGCAGTCGTGACTGCCGGCGTAACCGATCCCATCGCAGCAGAGCTGCCGACGGGGTTGGATGCGAGCTAGGCCACTCGCTTGATGCGGGCTAGTTGGTCTGTTGGCAGTTGAGCATAGAATCGGGGCTGCATCGGGCGATGCAGCCCCGATTGCTTATGGGCGCCTGCAACCGGAGGCGTGCCGGAGTCGCATGCGAAGCGAGTGTGCATTGTGGGGAAAACGGCCGCCGCGATATTGCCATTTCGCGGCGGGTCGGGGCTTCTGCGGTCAGAGCGCGCGGTCACATTTTTGAACGAAGCTTCGTCTAAGAGACGGAGCTGCCTGCTTTTCCGTGGCCGGTCGCCCGAACCACGTTTGGAAGGGGACGAGGATGGAGCTGTCGACGTGGCGGAAGGCCACTATCCGCTTGGCCGGGGCGATCGTGCTGGCGCTGGCGGTGGCGGGTTGCTCCAATACGCCCAAGCCCGAAACCGAGTTCGGTGCCGGCAGCGGCCGCAACAGTCCGGCGACGCCCGGCTCGGCCAGGGACTTCGCCGTCAACGTCGGCGACATCGTCTACTTCTCGACCGACAGCTCGGACCTGTCGCCGGAGGCGCAGCAGACGCTCACCAACCAGGCGCGCTGGCTGCAGCAGTACTCCCAGTACACCATCACCATCGAGGGCCATGCCGACGAGCGCGGCACGCGCGAGTACAATATCGCGCTCGGCGCCAAGCGGGCGCAGACGGTGCGCAACTTCCTGGCCCAGCACGGCATCAATGCCGCCCGCATCCGCACCGTGTCCTACGGCAAGGAGCGCCCCGTTGCCGTGTGCAACGACATCTCCTGCTGGTCGCAGAATCGCCGCGCCCAGACCGTGCTCAACAGCCGCCACGAGGCCCGGTCGTAGCCTCGGGGGCATGCCAACCAAAGTTTGGCCCCAATGACGGCGCAGTCTTGCCCCCAACGAGGCATTCGCCAGCGGGGGAGCGCGCTGCATGTCGTGGTCGTGCCGCAAGCTGCCGGGAGGCATGCTGGTCGGCGTGCTCCTGGCCGCCGGTGTTGCGGTTGCGCCTCAGGCGGCTGCGCAGGGTGGTGATGGCCCCATGCTGATCGGAGCCGCAGCCGCCAAGGCCGTCGAGTTCCAGACTCAGGTCGGCGACCGCGTGTTCTTCAGCGAGTCGAGTGCCGAGCTCGGTGTGCGCGGCCGCGTGGCACTCGAGGCGCAGGCTGCCTGGCTCGTGCGTCACCCCGATCTGCAGGTCACCATCGAGGGCCATGCCGACGATGCCGGCGCGGCCAGGCTCAACCTCGAGATCGCCCAGCGGCGCGCGGAGGCCGTGCGGCGGCGCCTCATCGAGCTGGGGGTGAGGCAGGAGCGCATCCACACCGTCGCCTACGGCCGCCTGCGGCTGTTGGCCGACTGCGCGGATCCAGCATGCGCCTCGCAGAATCGGCGCGCGGTGACCATCATCCACGTGGGTCCGGAGACCGCCGCTGCCGAGCCGCCGGGGGCGGCTCCGCGCGGCCCGTCACCTCGCCGCGCACCGAGGCGCCTCAATTGACAGGCCGGGGTGGCGCTGCGAATGAGCAACAGGAGAGGCGTGGCAGCAGCCGGCCAGGCAAACAGCGGCCCGCGCCCGCCGCAACAGGGAAGTTCGGGAACGACCCCATGACATCGATCGCCAAGCGCGGCCGCTTTCCCCTTGCAGCGATGCTTTGGCTGGCGGCGGTCATGGTCCCGGCCTCCGTCCCGGCCCAGCAGGGCCAGCCCGGCCGCGCGCCGCCGGCGCCCAAGGCGGCGCCGCAGCCCGCCCGCGACCCCGGGGCAGCGGGTGATGCTGCCCTGCGCCAGCGCGTCGAGCAGCTCGAGGAGCAGCTGGTCGACATGCAGGTGGTGGTGGGCACGCTCGAGTCGCTGGCACGCGGGGCGACCGCGCCCGCAGCCGGGGCCCGTCCCTCTTCGGGTCCGGCGGCAGCCATTAGCGCCGCCGATGCCGGCCGGCTCGACAGCATCGAGACGCAGATCAGGGCGCTCGCCGCGCAGCTGGAGCAGCTGCAGGAGCAGGTGCGCGCGCTCGGCGTCCGCAACGGCGCCCTGGCTCAGCCCTCAACGCAGGCTGCCAACGACGACCGGCCGGTCCCCCGTCCGGGGCGGCCGCAGGTGGAGGCCAGCCCGGGGCCGGCGGAGCGCACCGGCTTCGGCTCGGTGACCGTATCGCCCGACGCCGGCCCCAAGGACGAGATCGACCGCATTCTCAACGCTCCGCCACCCTCCGGCCCGCCGCCCTACTCCCAGGCCGCCGCCCCGGCGCCCGCGCCGGAGGCGGAAACCGCCAATCCCAAGCAGCTCTACGAGACGGCGTACGGCTACCTGCTGCAGCGTGACTACGGGGCGGCCGAAGCGGCGTTCGACGAGTTCCTGCGTCGCTACCCGAACGATCCGCTGGCCGGCAACGCCCAGTATTGGCTGGGCGAGTCGCTCTACGTGCGCGGACAGTATCGCGCTGCTGCGGGCGCCTTCCTCAAGGGCTACCAGGCCTATGGCAAGAGCGCCAAGGCGCCGGAGAGCCTGCTCAAGCTCGCCATGTCGCTGCAGCGGCTCGGGCAGAAGGACGCGGCCTGCTCCTCCTACAGCGAGCTCGCCACCAAGTTCCCGGGCGCTCCCGGCCACGTGAAATCCACCGCCCAGGCCGAGCGCCAGCGCGCGGGGTGCTGAGCGCCGCCGCAGTTGCGGGCGGAAACCGCAACCTCTTCAATGGTACCTCGCCGGCTGGAGCGCGCCGCGCTCCGGACCGCTCAGCATTTCGAGTGACACCGATGCCCGCCGACAGTGGCCCGCTCCGCGCCGAGGAAGGGGAGAGGCTGTTTGCGCCGTTCTTGGCCGGATGCCCCGCCGAGCCGGTGGCACTCGCGGTGTCGGGCGGCAGCGACAGCACGGCGCTCATGGTGCTGTTCGCCGACTGGCTGAAAGAGCAGGGCCTCGCCGCCGGAAAGCACACGGTGCTCACCGTGGACCACGGCCTCAGACCTCGGTCGGGCGCGGAGGCCGAGCGCGTCGCCGCGCAGGCCGCGGCGCTGGGCTTTCGCCATGCCACGCTCGTATGGGCCGGGGAGAAGCCGCCCTCGGGGGTGCAGGCTGCCGCGCGGGCCGCACGCTACCGCCTGATGCTCGCCCACATGCAGGCCCATGGCATCGGCACGCTCGTCACCGCCCACACCCGGGACGATCAGGCCGAGACACTTCTCATGCGCCTGGCGCGCGGCAGCGGCCTCGACGGCCTGTGCGCCATTGCTCCGTCAGTCGACATCCGACGTCCAGGCAGACCGGGCCTGCGGATCGTGCGGCCTCTGCTCGCCGTCCCCAAGTCGCGCCTCGTGGCCACGCTCGAAGCGCGCGGCATCACCTGGATCGAGGATCCGAGCAACCGGTCGCCCGCTTACGAGCGCACGCGCCTGCGCGCCGCGGCGGCGGCGCTCGAGGCCGCGGGCCTCACAGCCGGGGCATTGGCCGCGAGCGCGAGGCGGCTGCAGCGCGCCCGCGCCGCCGTCGAGGCCGCCGCCGACGCCTGTTGCGCCGAGCCCGGCGGCATGGTGCACACCGACCCCGCCGGCTTCTTCCGCATCGACCGCGCCAGGCTTGCAGAGGTGCCGGAGGAGGTGCTCCTGCGCGTGATGGCGCGGGCCATCGCGGCCGCCGGCGGCGCCGGCGAGCCGGTGCCGCTCGCCAACCTCGAGGCGATCGTCGCCGTGCTGAGAGGCAACGGTACGGAGCCGCACAGCTGGACGCTCTCGCGCGCCCACGTCACGGCCGGCGCAGGAAGCATCCGCGTCGAGCGCGAGCCGGGCCGCCTGCCGCTGCCCGTCATCAGGGTTGCCGCGGGTGGCGCCGCGCTCTGGGACGGCCGCTTCGCCGTCGAGGTGGGCGCGGACTTGCGGGGCGACCTGGAGGTACGGGCGCTGGGGCGGGACGGTCTGTCGCATCTGCAGCGGCTGGGGTGGTCGGGCAGGCGGTCGCGGGCACTTCTGCTCGTGCCGTCGTTCTGGCAGGACGGCGACCTCGTGGCGGTGCCCGCGGCCGGTTACTGGGCGCGCCCCGAGCTGGCGCGGCTGATCCGGAGCGAGTTCGTCGGCCTCGCCTACAACGCGTGGGCGATGGCGGCGGGCCTCTACAACGACCCGGGCGGCTGAAACGGTTGGAAAAGCAATCCCTTGCCCGCCCTGCCGGCATTGCTGCCGCGATTGGCACGCGGAGGGCGCCGGGACGGCCGTGCTTGGCAAATATTCTATACACACCTATGTTAAACAACGACCTTGGACCCGGCCGAGCGGCGGCAGCGACAAGGCAACGACCCGAGGTGGTGCGGCAAGAAGGCGCCCCAGGGGGCACGAAGGAACCCAGATGAATTCGAACTTCCGGAACCTCGCAATCTGGGTCGTGATCGGCCTGTTGCTGATGGCCCTGTTCAATTTGTTCCAGAATCCCAGCGCCAGCCGGCGCGGCAACGAGATCAGCTACTCCGACTTTCTGGCCGGCGTCGAAGCCGGCAACGTCTCGGAAGTGACGATCGCCAAGCACCGGATCACCGGCAGCTACCGCGACAAGAGCTCCACCTTCAGCACCGTTGCCCCGGAAGACCCGAGCCTCGTCGAGAAGCTGAGCAAGAAGGGCGTCAAGATCACCGCCCGGCCGCCGGAGGAGGACGTTCCCTCCATCCTCGGCGTGCTCGTCAACTGGTTCCCGATGCTGCTGCTGATCGGCGTGTGGATCTTTTTCATGCGCCAGATGCAGTCGGGCGGCGGGCGCGCCATGGGCTTCGGCAAGTCCAAGGCCAAGCTGCTCACCGAGCGGCACGGCCGCGTCACCTTCGAGGACGTGGCGGGCGTCGACGAGGCCAAGTCCGATCTGCAGGAGATCGTCGAGTTCTTGCGTGACCCGCAGAAGTTCCAGCGGCTCGGCGGCCGCATCCCGCGCGGCGCGCTTCTGGTCGGCCCGCCGGGAACGGGCAAGACCCTGCTCGCCCGTGCCATCGCCGGCGAGGCCAACGTTCCGTTCTTCACCATCTCGGGCTCGGACTTCGTCGAGATGTTCGTGGGTGTCGGTGCCTCCCGCGTGCGCGACATGTTCGACCAGGCCAAGAAGAACGCGCCGTGCATCATCTTCATCGACGAGATCGACGCCGTCGGCCGCCATCGCGGCGCCGGCCTCGGCGGCGGCAACGACGAGCGCGAGCAGACGCTCAACCAGCTCCTGGTCGAGATGGACGGCTTCGAGGCGAACGAAGGCATCATCCTGATCGCCGCCACCAACCGGCCCGACGTGCTCGACCCCGCGCTCCTGCGCCCCGGCCGCTTCGACCGCCAGATCGTCGTGCCCAACCCGGACGTGGCGGGGCGCGAGAAGATCCTGAAAGTGCACATGCGCAAGGTGCCGCTGGCGCCCGACGTCGACGCCAAGACCATCGCGCGCGGCACGCCGGGCTTCTCCGGCGCCGATCTCGCCAATCTCGTCAACGAGGCGGCGCTGCTGGCCGCGCGCCGCAACAAGCGGCTCGTGACGCAGCAGGAGTTCGAGGACAGCAAGGACAAGGTGATGATGGGTGCCGAGCGGCGCTCCATGATCATGACCGAGGAGGAGAAGCTCGCCACCGCCTATCACGAGGCGGGCCACGCTCTCGTCAACCTGCTGGTGCCGGGCAACGATCCCCTGCACAAGGTGACGATCATCCCGCGCGGGCGCGCGCTCGGCGTCACCATGAGCCTGCCCGAGCGCGACAAGCTCAGCTACTCCATGCAGTGGTGCACGGCGCGCATCGCCACCATGTTCGGTGGCCGCGTCGCCGAGCAGCTGGTCTACGGCGAGGATCACCTCAACACGGGTGCCTCCAGCGACATCATGCAGGCCACCGAGCTCGCCCGCCGCATGGTCACCGAATGGGGCATGAGCGAGAAGCTCGGGCCCTTGCGCTACAACGAGAACCAGCAGGAGGTCTTCCTCGGACACGCCATCACCCAGCGCCAGAACATGTCCGAGGAGACGGCCAAGCTGATCGACGAGGAGATCCGCCGCATCGTCACCGACGGCGAGAAGAAGGCGCGCGAGGTGTTGTCCGCCAACCGCGACAAGCTCGAAGCCATCACCCAGGCGCTGATGGAGTACGAGACCATCTCGGGCGAGGAGGTGCACGGCCTCATGCGCGGCGAGCGGATCGTGCGCGTTGCCGAGGACGAGGACACCAAGGGACCTGCCGGTCCGGCCGTGCCGGCCGCCGGCAAGATGCGCCCGCCGCGCCCCGCCGGCACCGGCGGTCTCGAGCCGCAGCCGCAGACCTGACCCTGGTAACGGCGTTCACCCGTCAGAGGACCTTCCGTCATCCGACGGGTGACGAACCGGGGGGCGCCTTCCTTTCGTCGCTTTTTGCCTCTCCTTGTTGCGCGAGTGACAGCGGCGCGCGCTAAAGTCTTGCGCGTGGCGCCGATTCTCGCTGGCTTGTCGCGGAATAGTGGCGACGTGCAGGCCTTGCATCCTGTTCGGGGGCGAAAGGGTGGGGTGCGGCAGGGCACATGAGCTTTCGGACGTGCGCGCCCGGGCGACTGTGCAGGCCGGGAGGGCGAGCATCGCCGTGCGAGCGAGGGGCTGGGCGTGAGCGATACCGGGGGGCCAGAGGATCGTCGCAGCACCCCAAGGACGGGCAGGCCCCTCTCGCGCCCTGCGGGCCAGCCAATGTCCCGCCCGGCAGGCCAAGACGTCTCGCGGCCCACCGGCCAGACCCTGTCGCGACCCGCCGGCCAGCCGGTGTCGAAACCGGTCACCACCAGGTCGCGTCCCGCCGCCCGGCATTCCGAGGCGCAGTCGCGGCTGCGCGGGATCCTGGTCGTGCTCGCCAAGCTCGTCGGCATTCCTGCCTTCGCCGCCATCGTGGTCGTCGGCCTCCTCTACGTGCGCCTGCAGCATGGCCCGATCGCGCTCGACTTCCTGATCCAGCCGATCGAGAAGGCAATCGGCGACGAGTTCTCGGGCCTGCGCGTGCGCGTGGAGGGCGTTACTCTGCGGCTCGCCGACAGCGGCGAGCCCGAGTTCGAGCTCAAGAACGTGCGCGTCGCCGATGCCCGGGACGCACCCCTGGCGCTCGCAGCCTCGGCCACGGTGTCGCTGAGCCGCAGGGCGCTGCTTTCGGCGCGTATCGCTCCGGAGAGCGTGGCGCTGGTGTCGCCGCGTCTGTCGCTGTTCTACAACGAGGAGGGAACGCTCTCTCTCAAGTTCGCAGCCCCGATCGAGGGCTCGGACGTGCCGCGTACGAAGGCGCAGCCCGCCCGTGCAGCCGCCGAGACCCCGGCTGCCGGCGAGGGTGCGCTCGCCCGCATCGATCTCGTCAAGGTGCTGTCGGAGAGCTCGGCCAGCGCGCGCCGGCACGAGCATGCCAGCTCCTATCTGCGCGGTATCGGCCTCAAGGCGGCGACGGTGGTGATCGACAACGGCACGCGCAAGAGCATCTGGCACGTGCCTGAGCTCGACATCGACCTCGATCACCGCCGCAGCCGCAGCTCGATCGCCGGACGTGTCACGATCGACTCGCTCGCC
>DASRDL010000017.1:0-2670 GCA_035652635.1 Hyphomicrobiaceae bacterium
TTGGCAAAGTGCGTGCGCGTCATGCCGAGCCGCTGGGCGGTGGCATTCATGTAGTCGACGAAAGCCTCCTGCGAGCCGGCGACGGCCTCCGCCAGCATCACCGCCACGTCGTTGGCCGACTTGATGACGAGGGCTTCCAGCGCGGTCTCGACCGTCATGGTAGCACCGACCGGCAGCCCGACCTTGGTGGGGCCCTGGCTGTGGGCCAGCTCCGAGCAGCCGATGCTGGTGGAGAGCGAAAGCGTGCCCTCCTTGATCGCCCCGAAGGTGACGTAGGCGGTCATGATCTTGGTGAGGGAGGCAGGATGCCACTGGTCGTCGGCATCCTCGGCGTAGAGCACCCTGTCGTCGGTCGCATCGAGGAGGAGCGCCGGGCCGGCCATGGCCGCAGTTGCGCACATGCCCGCCAATCCTGCCACGACGATCGCCAAAATTCGCGGCAGCATGCTGCGCTCTTCCCCGCCACGTTCCGAGCCGGCAGCCTACGCGCCCACCGCGGGGTTTGCTATCGGGCTCGGCTGCAGCGGGGGTGAAAGTGCCGCGCCTGTGATCTGCGGGGCGCGCACCCCCTTCGGCGCGCCGTGGCCGGCGCGGCCGGGCGGGGCTCGTTTGGGGCTGCAAACAGGGCGCCTCGCGGGATGAGGCGCCCCATTTGCCGACCCGCTGGTGCGGGGTTGAGCGGGTCGGCCTCATAACGGCTTGCCGGCGGCCTTATTCTGCGCCATCGAACTTTTTCTTGCTTTTCCCGCCGGCCCGCGGCCACGTCGTCCGCCCGCACCCCCGCGCCAACCGGCCCGCTTGACCGCAGCCCGGCCGATGGGCGATGCCTCAGGCCCCATGCTCATCGTTCACGGATACGACAATATCCCACCGGCGGCGCGCGGCGCCGTGCTGGCCATCGGCAATTTCGACGGCGTTCACCGCGGCCACCAGGCCCTGCTGCTGGCGACGAAGGCCAAGGCACGGGACGTCCCCGCGCCGGCCGGCGTCCTGCTGTTCGAGCCGCATCCGCGCGAGTTCTTCCAGCCCGACAAGCCGCACTTCCGCCTTACCCCGCTCGCCCTGAAGCTCGATCTCCTCGCCGGCCTCGGCCTCGATGTGGGCATCGTGCTGGCCTTCGATCGCGCGCTGGCCGGGCTGCCGGCCGAGGAGTTCATCGATCGCGTCCTGGTGCGTGCCCTGGCGGTGCGCCACGTGGTGGTCGGCGAGGACTTCCACTTCGGCAAGGGCAGAGGCGGCAACCCGCAGGTGCTGCAGCGGGCGGCCGCGCCGGGCGGCTTCGGTGTCACGGTGATCCCGCCGGTCCGCGACGGGACGGAGGTGTTCTCCTCGAGCGTCATCCGCACCCGGCTGGCGCAAGGCAACGTGGAGGGCGCCGCGCGCATGCTCGGCTGGTGGTGGAGGGTGTCCGGCAAGGTAATAGGAGGGGCCAGGCGCGGCACCGGGCTCGGCTTCCCGACCGCCAATATCACCCTGGCGCCCGGCGTTGCCCTCGGCCACGGCATCTACGCGGTGCGCGTCCACGCCGCCGGAGAGTGCCATGCCGCCGCCGCCTACCTCGGCACGCGGCCGACCTTCGACGACGGCGCTCCGGTGCTGGAGGTGTTCCTGCTCGATTTCCAGGGCGATCTCTACGGCCGCGAGATCGCCGTGGAGTTCATCGCCTTCATCCGCCCGGACCGCCGCTTCGACAGCGCCGAAGCCCTGCAGCAGCAGATGGCAAAGGACTGCGCCGAGGCGCGGGCACGCCTGGCCGCGGCCCCCGCGGGCCGGGCTTGGCAGACCTTGCCGCACGAAGCGGGTTAGACCCCTTCCCTTCCGGGGCTCCGGCCGCTTCCGCCGACCCGGCGGCCGGGTTGGCCGGGGCGCGAATGACAGCTCCGCGACAGAGGGTTCACAACGGTCGAAAAGCTGCTATAAGACGCGCGCCGCGCCCCACCCGACTGCGGGGCGAGCCTCCTTAAGTGTTCTCCAGGAGGGCTTGCCGGCAGCGGTGGGCGCCGAGGCAGCTGCTGTAAATGCTGCCCACGGCTCAGCCCAATCGCTCCGGTCGAGCGGCGACGGTTCGCCCGCTGGCAACAGCAGGCGCATGAAGCATCAGCTGGTGACGCGGGGTGGAGCAGCCCGGTAGCTCGTCAGGCTCATAACCTGAAGGTCATAGGTTCAAATCCTATCCCCGCAACCAAATTCCCCTTGATCGATCAAGGGGTTGAACAAACGCCCCGGACGCAGGTCCGGGGCGTTCGTTTGTCAACTCGCCAATACCTCCGCAAATCGCTTGCGCAGAATGCTCTGCGAACAACGATAGCGTGCTCTGGCAAAGTCTGGCATCTTTTGACCAGCATCTGAGGGGGCCGGCGGTAAATGGCCGACACGCTGCTAACGCTCCAGGAGGTAGCCAACCTTCTGAAGGTTGCGGAGAAGACGGTCTACACGATGGCGCAGCGTCGCGAGTTGCCCGCCTTCAAAGTACGGGGGCAGTGGCGCTTCAAGCAGGTCGATCTGGATCAATGGATCGAGGAGCGCAAAGCGGCGGCCAGGGACGAGCGGAGGAAGGGGGGCCGGTGACTGAGCAATTCTTCGAGCGACCGATCCTGAATTCGCCCTACGCCTTCCCCGGTCGGCATTGGGAACTGGACGCCGACGGGCAGCCAACCAATCGCATCATTG
>DASRDL010000018.1:0-8202 GCA_035652635.1 Hyphomicrobiaceae bacterium
CTCACTCCGACCCTCTCTCCGTCGTGAAGAGCCATGGGAAGAGGGAGCCTCGGGAGAGACGTAGCCCGGCACGTCGTCGAGGACGCTGGGCCCGCCGATGCGCACGCGCTCGCGGGTGCGGACCGGCACGAGCCCACGCACCGTCTCGCGCACCTCGACGAGATAGGGGTCGACCACCAGGTTGCGCGCCGCATCGTAGGCGCCGCGGTCCTCGAGCGCCCGCGCCTCGTCGGGAGAGCGGGCGACCACGGCCTCGGCCGGGTTCTCCCTCCAGTCGCCCTCGAAGTCGAGGAACACGACGATGCCGTCGGCGAGACGGTTGGCAGTGAGAATGGAAAGCTCTGGTTGCTTGCTCATGGCGTGGCCTCGAGGGTGACGGCGTCGTCGTCCCGGCTCGGTTGCACGGCCGCGGCTTGGGACCGGCGGCGATGATGTGCGATCACGGACTGCGGCCGACAAAGCCCGGCCTCTTCCCAATCGAGGCCGACGAAGATCACGGCCGGGGAGGCGACGGACAGCGAGGCGATGCCGTCCGTGAGGTCGGCGAGGGTGGTCGCCACCGCGCGCTCGCTCTCCAGCGTGCCGTTCTCGACAATGACCACCGGCGTGTCCGGATCGGCGCCGGCGGCGAGCAGGTTGCGGCGCAGCAGCGGAGCGTTGCCCACCCCCATGTAGACGGCGAAGGCCGACCCGGGCGCTGCCAGCGCGTTCCAGTCGAGGTCCGGCTCGCCGTCGGCGGTGGTGCCGGTGACGACGGAGAACTGCCGCACCCGCTCGCGCAGCGTCAGCGGCAGGCCGATGCGCGCCGCGCAGGCGTGTGCAGCCGTCACGCCGGGCACCACCTCCACGGCGATGCCGGCAGCCTGGACGGCGGCCATCTCCTCGGCGGCGCGGCCGAAGATGAAGGGATCGCCGCCCTTGAGGCGGGCCACGACCTTGCCGGCCTTGGCCTCGCGCACCAGGATGCGGTCGATCTCGGCTTGCGACGTGGTCGGGCCGCCGGGCGTCTTGCCCACGAAGATGCGCTCGGCGTCGCGGCGGGCGTATTCCAGCACGCGCGCATCCACCAGCCGGTCGACGACCAGCACGTCGGCCTCCTGCAGGCGCTGCAGCGCCTTCAGCGTGATCAAGTCCGGATCGCCGGGGCCGCAGCCGATGAGCACCACGATGCCGGCTGCGCTCCGGCGGTCCGGTGCCCGCCCGGCATCGAGCTCGTCGGCAAGAATGCGGCCGGCCTCCTCATCGGCGCCGCGCAGGACGGCGCGACGGAACGGGCCCTGCAGCAGCCGCTGCCACAGGCGGCGGCGGGCGCGCACATCGGGCACGGCCCTGGCCACGGTCTCACGCAGGGCCTGCGCCCGCTCGGCGAGCCGACCGAAGTTGGCGGGGATGAGACTCTCGAGCCTGGTCTTGATCTCGCGGGCGAGGATGGGCGCTGCGCCCTCGGTGGCAATGGCGACCGTCACGGGCGCGCGGTCGAGAATGGCCGGCGTGATGAAGGTGGAGAGCCTGGGTGCATCGACCACGTTGACGGGGATGCCGCGCGCCCGCGCCGCCCGGAACACGGCCTCGTCGGCGAGGCGGTCGCCGCTGGCGGCGAACACGAGGCGCTGGCCGTCGAGATCGCGGGGCAGAAACCGGCGTGGGAGGAGCATCAGCGCGCATTCGTCGGCAAGCCTGCGCAGCTCCTCGCCCGCCGCCTCGGCCACGACGGTGATGCGCGCGCGGGTCTTGCGCAGCAGCCGCACCTTCTGTGCCGCCTGCTCGCCGCCGCCGACGACGAGCACCTCGGCACCATCGAGGTCGGCAAACACGGGGAAGTAGCGCATGGCCCGAGGCTCCTTCCACTGGGGCCTAGAGCCCCGCGCCTGAATGAGAAGCCCGCGGCTGCCCCGGCCGGGACAGGGGGGAGGGGTGGTTCGGCCGGAGCGGCGCACGGGCGCTGGGCTAGAGATAGAATTTTCTTCTACCGAAAGGCAATAGACACAGAAAAATAAGCAAAACTATCGCCCATATCGGCCGTTTGTAGAAGACCCGTTTCGATAATCGTCAGGCTCCGGGATGCGCGCCCGCGCCCGGCCCTGTTGCAGCAACGGCGTTCCTGAGCGTCCTGCAATCGGGCCCAGCGGTGCCTCGCCAACACGTCGCGGGTGACGCGAGTGGACGCGCGCTGCCGCCGGCACGAACGTCATTGCGGCGACGGCCGGAACCAAGTCCACCGTGCGGCTATGGGGCGATACGCCGTTGGTGCGACGCCAGCGCGGCTCCCGTGGCGGGCAAACCCGAGCGTGGCGCCGGGGTGACGCGCGCTCAATACTCGGCCGCGAGGCTTTCCAGATCGAGGCGCAGGCGGCCCATCTGCAGATGGCCGTCGGGCGTCACCGGCCACAGCTCGCGCGGGCGGTCCCAGTAGAGCTCCACCCCGTTCTGGTCGGGATCGCGCAGGTAGAGCGCCTCGCTCACGCCGTGGTCGCTGGCGCCGTCGAGCGGGATGCCGGCGGCCATCAGCCGGCGGAGCGCGTCGCCGAGCGCCGCCCGCGTCGGGTAGAGGATGGCGAGGTGATAGAGGCCGGTGGTGCCGGGTGGCGGTGGCGGACCACCCAGGCTCTCCCAGGTGTTGAGGCCGATGTGGTGGTGATAGCCGCCCGCCGAGATGAAGGCAGCCTCGCGCCCGCGCCGCTGCATCAGCTCGAAGCCGAGCACGCCGCAGTAGAAGGCGAGCGAGCGCTCCAGATCGGCGACCTTCAGGTGCACGTGGCCGATGCGCACGCCGTCGGCGACGGGACGCTGTGGCATGTGGTCGGGCAGGGGCTGCAGGCGACCTGTCAATGTATCCATCGTGAGCGAACTCCCGGTTACCGCAGTATGGCCTGCTTCCTACAGCTCACCGACGCTCGGCAATCGCCGCCTTCCGTGTCGAACGTGCCGTGCGCTTCGTTTCGACTGCGGGGTTAGACCCTTTCCCCGGCGGATCGAGGTCCGACACCCGTCAGGAACGCCGCCAGGTCGTGCGTCATGTGGTGCACGTGCTCGGGCGGCTCCACCCAGCTCCTGATCAGCTGCTGCACGGGACGGTCGCCGTTGGCGGGCGAGTGCACCAGCACCGTGGTCATGCCGAGCGCGTGCGGCGCCTCGAGGTTGACGGGAATGTCCTCGAACATGGCCGCGGCAGCCGGCGCCACGCCGTGCACGCGGCAGAAGTGGTCGTAGCAGCTGGCCGTGGGCTTGGGCACATAGTCCGCATCGGCGATGTCGAAGATACCCTCGAAGCATTGCAGCACGCCGAGCTTGGACGCCACCCGCTCGGCATGTCCGCGCGAGCCGTTGGTGAAGATCAATTTGCGCCCGGGCAACCGGTCGAGTGCGGCGGCGAGCTCCGGATGCTCCGGCACCACAGACAGGTCGAGGTCGTGCACGTAGTCGAGAAACGGCTTGGGATCCATGCGATGCACCTGCATCAGGCCGGTCAGCGTGGTGCCGAACTGGCGGTAGTAGGTCTTCTGCAGGTGCCTGGCATAGTCGAACGGCACGCCGAGAAAGCGGGCGATGAACTCGCCCATCTTCTGGTCCACCTGGGCGAACAGGTTGCACTCGGCCGGATAGAGCGTGTTGTCGAGATCGAAGATCCACACCCGCGTCGCCTCGAACCCGCGCCGCCGCGCTTCCTCTCCCCGCGCTGAAGGCGCAGCCGGAGAGGCCGACGTGGCGCGGGCAGAGGGGGCGCTCATCCCTTCTTTCCCTTGCGCGTCACCAGTGTGCCGACGCCGTGCTCGGTGAAGAGCTCGAGCAGCACGCAGTGCGGCACGCGGCCGTCGAGAATCACCACCGCCTCCACGCCCGCCTCCACCACCTCGATGCAACCCTCGATCTTGGGGATCATGCCGCCGGTGATGGTGCCGTCGCGGATCAGGGCCCGCGCTTCCTCGATCGTCAGCCGCTCTATCAGTCCGCCGGCCTTGTCCAGCACGCCGGCGACGTCGGTCAGCAGCAGCAGGCGCTTCGCCTTCATGCGCGCGGCAAGCGCGCTGGCGAAGGTATCGGCGTTGATGTTGAGCGTCTCGCCGTCGCGGCTTATGCCGACGGGAGCGATCACGGGAATGAGGTCGGAGCCGGAGATCACCTCGACGATGTGCGGGTTGACCTCGGCCGGATCGCCGACGTAGCCGATGTCGACCGCCTGCATCAGATTCGACGCCGGGTCCGGCATCTCGGTGATCTTGCGGGCGATCATCAGGTTGGCGTCCTTGCCGGAGATGCCCACGGCCTTGCCGCCCTGGCGGTTGATGGCGGTGACGATGTCCTTGTTGATGAGTCCGGCCAGCACCATCTCGACCACTTCCACGGTCGGCTTGTCGGTGACCCTGAGGCCGTGCACGAACTCGCTCTTGAGCTCCAGGCGCTTGAGCATGTTGGCGATCTGCGGTCCGCCCCCGTGCACCACGATCGGGTTCACCCCGGCCTGCTTCAGGAGCACGACGTCCTGGGCGAAGGCCGCCGCCAGCGCCGCGTCGCCCATGGCGTGGCCGCCGTACTTGACCACCACCGTCTGCCGGTCGTAGCGCTGCATGTGCGGCAGCGCCTCGGCGAGGACGCTGGCCTGCACCTGGGGGGTCAGCGCCGCCACCGTCGCACCCGCGCTCTTGGGCCCCTGCTGCTTCGCCATCGCCTCGTCCTCAGCCGCGCGCCATACGTGCACCATCGGCCCGCTGCGCCACGGGTCGGGCGCCCAAGCACTTATAACGGCCGGGCAGCGGGCTCAACGGAATTTGCGCACAATTGCCGGCTATGGCTGCACAACTTCTTCGGCCACGCAGGCGTGTCAAGGCGGTGCCCATCGGCTACAGTGCTTCGAACTTGAACGGGGTGCGCCCGCCGAGCTATGCCGCGCTGCGCGTGGGGCCGGCCGGACGCTGCGGGTGCCGGCGCGTGGGAAACGTCGCAGGCGGGGAGTGTTGATGCCGCAATCGTTTGCGGACCAGCTCAGGTCGATCCCCATGTCTCCCAATCTGGGCCAGAGCCTGGAGCGGGCGCACCGGTCTGCGCGCGACCAGCAGCACCGGCTCGTCACGCTCGAGCACCTGCTGCTGGCCCTGACCGAGGACACCGAGGCGGCGATCATCCTGCAGTCGGCCAATGTCGACCTGGCGCGGTTGAGCACCGACGTGTCCGGCTATCTCGGACGGCTGCTCGAGGACATGCGCGCCGAGCCCGGCACCGAGCCGCGCCCGGACGCCGAGATGCTGCGCGTGCTGCAGGCCGCCGCTACGGCCGCCCAGCAGTCGCGGCGCAAACAGATCGACGGCGCCATCGTGCTCGCCGCCATCGTCGGCGACGGCAAGAGCCCGGCGGCCGGCCTGCTCAAGGCGCTGGGCATGACGTTCGAGGAGGCGATCCGCGCCCTGCAGCGCGCCAATACCAAGGCGCGCCTGAAGCCGCTGGCCAAGCCGACGGTGCCCGCTTCGGCATCCGCGCCTGCGCCGCCTGGTGCGGCTTCCGCGGCGCCACAGCTTGCCGCGTCCACGCCCGCCATTCCGACCCGCGGCGACGACGAGCCGCCGACGGTGGCCGCGCCCATCCGCCCGCCCGAGGCGCCGGCGGCCGAGGCGCCGCCCGCTCCCCAGCCGCTGGTGGCGCAGTCGCCCGACGAGATCCTCGCCGCTGCGCGCGCCCGCATTCAGCAGCGTGCCGCCAGAGGCGCCAAGACCGAGCCCGCCCAGACCGAGCCCACGACGGTGCGTGCGGCGTCGTTGCAGCCGGGCCCCGCGAAACCCGCCGGCATCGGCATCGATGCGCAGGTCGAGCCCGTCGATCCGGTGCAGACACGATCGCTGACGGCGGCCATCGAGGCGGCCATGGCCTCGTCGGGCGCGCGCGGGCCGGTCGGGCGTGCGCCGGCGCAGCCGTCGACCGCGCCGGCGCCGTCCGAGGTTGCATCGGTGGACCAGTCCGAGACCACGGTGGTGGCGCCGGCGACGGCTCCCAAGGCAGATGCGGGGCCGCCGACAGGACGTGGCGCGCGACCGACCTGGACGCCGCCCCCCGACCCACGCCAGCAGGCGACTGCGCCGCCGCCGCCGCCCGGGCGCTTCCCGCCGCCGCCGCTTCCGGCGCGGCAGGTGCGGGCCACCGACGGACCGCGCCGCCCGCCGCTGCCGCCGCTCCAGGGGCCGCCGCTCGGGCCCCCGCCGCCGGGCCCGAGCGGCAAGCCGGCGCGGGCGCCGTGGCCGGAGGGCGGAGAGCCGGTCCTGCGTCCGCCCCTCGCCAATGGGAGCCTCGCCGAGGCGCCGACCCCGCCGCTGGCGCCCATTCCGGAGCGGCCGGGCCCAGGCGCCAAAGCTGCTGCGCCGCCATGGCCGATCCCTGGCCCGCGCGGCGGAGCCCAGGCTGAGCGCGGCCTCATCATGGAGAGCGTGCCGCGTCGCATGCGCGTCGGCGTGCCGGCGACCGCCGAGGTGAAGGTGCCGCGGGCCAAGCTCGACGCCGTCATCGCCGCGCTCAATTCGCGGGGCACGCCGCCGTCGGCGGAGGCCCCGCTCGTCCGCACCTTGTCAGTGCGGCTCGCCGGGCAGCAAGGCTACTTCTGGGTCGAGCCCGAGGGGGCGGAGACACATTGGGCCGACACCTCCTCCGGCGCCAACCGTGGTGCGGCGGCCCCCGACGAGGTCATGACCTGGCGCTGGACCATAGTGCCGAGGCGCCGCGGCCGCGCCCGCCTCGCCCTGATGGTCTCGGCCCAGACTGTCGGCCGCGACGGCTCGGCCATGCAGGTCGCCTCGTCCGACCGCGCGATCGAGGTCAAGGTCGCCCCCAATCGCCTGCGCCGTGCCGCGCGCCTTCTCGGCTGGGTCATCCTGCTCGGCGCCGGCATCGCCATCGGCCACCTGGGCCAGAAGTACCTGCTGATCGGCCTCGCCACCGCCAAGCGCGCGCTCGCGATGATCGGCGGCTAGAGCACAATCCGACGCCCCCTCGTCGGCGACGCGTTCTGCCGACGACGCCCGATCGGTATATCGGCCGCTCACAGTCCGTGCGCTGCCGCCAGGGTTGCAAGCTCCGCGCGGAGGTCGGCGATCCCGCGCCCCGACTGGGCCGAGGTCGCGAGCACGCGCGCAAAGGCCGCCGCGTGCAGGGCGAGATCGGCCGCGACCTCGGCCACCACGGCTTCCAGACGCGGCGGCTTGACCTTGTCCGCCTTGGTGAGCACGGCCTGATAGGACACCGCCGCTTCGTCCATCAGTCGCATGAGGGCGAGGTCCGCGCTCTTGAGTCCATGGCGGGCATCGACGAGGAGGAGCACGCGCAGCAGGCTCGGGCGGCCGCGCAGGTAGTCGCGGACCAGGCGCGTCCAGGCCTCGACCTTGCCCTTGGGCGCCTCGGCGAAGCCGTAGCCTGGCATGTCGACGAGGTAGAGGGCGAGGCCGGGCGCCTCGAAGAAGTTGAGCTCCTGCGTGCGGCCCGGTGTGTTGGAGGCGCGCGCCAGCCCGCGCCGGTTGACGAGCGCGTTGATGAGGCTCGACTTGCCGACGTTGGAGCGGCCGGCGAAGGCGATCTCGCGCCGGTTGGCGGCAGGCAAGAGGTCGAGGCTCGGCACGCTCTTGACGAACTGCCACGGCCGCGCGAACAGCGCCTCGCCGGCGGAGAGCTCATCGGGTGTGAAAGGGTCCATTCTCCCTGTCCCCATCGTCTTTACGACGGAGAGAGGGCCGGGGTGAGGATCAGCCACGCTCGAGCGTCGCGTCTGCTTCTGCCCCTCACCCTGGCCCTCTCCCCGCAGGCGGGGAGAGGGAACACCTCCCGCTCAGGCCCCCGGCTTGCCGCGCAGGATCTCGCGCGCCGCGGCGATGCGCGCGGCGATGGCGTGGTCGGAGCCGTTGAGGCCGCCCTGTCGGCGCTTGCGCGCCTCCTCGGCGAGCGCGGCGTCGATCTCCTTGTCGCTGGCATCGGGCTCGAGGCCGAGCGCGTCGAGGGCCTGCTCGCGCGTCATGCGCGGCTCCGAGGCTGCCGCGGCCGCGCCGGCCTCGCCGCCACTCTTGATGCCCTTGCCGTCGTCGGCGGCACCCACCTTGGGCAGCCTGCTCGAGACGCTCGAGGCGATCTGCCCCGTGAGCTTGCCGATGTCGACGCTTCTCGCCGCCGCCAGCCGCGCCTTCCACTTGTCGATGCCGAGGTTCTTCCACAGGTGCACCTCGGTATTGTTCTTGC
>DASRDL010000019.1:0-5170 GCA_035652635.1 Hyphomicrobiaceae bacterium
CGTCTCGGTGGGACCGGCCAGCAGGTCGATGCCGACGCGGCCGAAGAGCTGGCGCTTGGCCTCGGCCACATAGGCGTTGCCGGGGCCCACGATCATGTCGACCGGCGCAATCGTCTCGGTGCCGAGCGCCATGGCGGCGACCGCCTGCACGCCGCCCAGCACGAAGATCTCGTCCGCACCGCCGAAGTGCATGGCGGCGACGATGGCCGGGTGCGGCCCGCCGCGGAAGGGCGGCGCGCAGGCGATGATGCGCTTGACGCCCGCAACCCGCGCGGTGACGATCGACATGTGCGCGCTCGCCACCATGGGATAGCGCCCGCCCGGCACGTAGCAGCCGATCGAGCCCACCGGGATATGCCTGTGCCCCAGGATCACGCCCGGCAGCGTCTCCACCTCGAGGTCGCGCAGCGTCTCCTTCTGCCTCTGGGCGAAGTTGCGCACCTGGGCCTGGGCGAAGCGGATGTCGTCGAGGTCGCGCCTGGCCACTTGGCCGATGGCCCGCTCGATCTCCTGCGGTGTCAGCTTGAAGGCGGGCGGCGACCACTTGTCGAACCGCTCCGACAGCTCGCGCACGGCCACATCGCGCCGCGCCTCGACGTCGGCCAGGATGCCCTCGACCGTCTGCCGCACCTGGGCATCGGCGGCCTTGACGGCGCCGGCATCCATCCCGCGCTTGAGATGACGAGCCATGGCAGCCTCCTCCCTTGATGCAGCCCGCGCACCGCGGCTTCGGGCGAGGGAACCGTCTCCGGCGAGGCCTGCCGTCCGGGCTGCGCATCGCGTGCGCCACGCCGGCCGAACCCGCGTTCGAGCCGCCGGTGGGTGCGGCGCAATGTAGTCGTGTTGCGCACCTCGAGGCAATGCGGGATGAGGGAGCCGGCGAGAGGGATGACCGAGGGTTCGGCAATGACGACCGCGCTGTTCGCGATCGGCGTGGTGGCGGCAGCGGCCTTGCTCGGCCTGCTCGTGCTGACGCTCACGTGCCCGCGGCTGCGCATCTGGCCGACGCCGGGGCCGGGCAGCTGGCAGAGCTACGTGTTCTGGCCGCTTTTCCGCTCGCTCAATGTGCTGTGCTTCGCGGTGGCCCTGCTCGATCGCGGCCGTGTCGTCGGCCTGCCCCTTTGGCTGCGGGCCGCCGCGCTCGCCCTGCTCGCGGGCTCGCTCGCCCTGTTCGTCTATTCCTTCCGCGTGCTGGGCAGGGACAACAGCTACGGCGCGCAGGAGGGGCTCGTCACCGGCGGCATCTATCGCTGGACGCGCAATCCGCAGAACGCGATGCTGATCGTGGTCTACGGCTGCCTCGCGGTCGCCGCCGACGGACCGTCCACCTACGTGCTCTGCGCGGCCATGATGGCGGCCTATGCCTTGATGGTGCTCGCCGAGGAGCCGTGGCTCGGGGCCGTCTACGGCGAGCCCTACCGCCGCTACTGCCGACGCGTGCCGCGCTTCTTCAACTGGCGGCGCGCCGCGCTGCTGGCGCGGCGCCTCGCCTTCCAACGGCGCTAGCGGATGACGGCGACCTTGTGCTGCGCGCCCGTTAGGGAAGAGGGACGCCCTGGCTTGGCGCGGTGTGGCCCAAATTGCCCTTGCCGCATCGTTGTCCGGCACGCCCCTCTATCCCGGCGCGCTGTCAGGGACCTGACGGATCGCCAGTTTGCAGCTCATGCGGGCGCTTTCTCGGCGCGATTGGGGCATTTTGTGGTGTTGAGCATAACGGGCATTCACGCTCGTTGTGCCGCAGCACCTCCCGGTCCAGTCACGCGCAGCCCGAACGGGGGCTACTTGGGCATCTGGAGCAGCTCCACGCGCACGTCGCCGGGGACGCCGAGGAAGGCGAAGCGCACGCCGTTGGGCGACTTGATCGGCCCCTCCTGCAGCTTGGCGCCCAGCTTCTCCAGCCGGGCGATGTCGGCCTCGATGTCGTCGGATTCGATGGCGAAGTGCTCGAGGCCCCAGTGCGCGCTGGCGTCGCCGGGCCCGAGCTTCTCGTTGGTGCGGGCATTGGAGATGGACACGACCATGCCGCCGTCGCCGCTGGTGCAGCGGATGAAGCGGTCGCCGAACACGCGCGTCTCGTCGCTGACGATCTTGAAGGCGAATGCCTTCTCGTACCACTCCGCCGCCTTGCGTGGATCGGGTGACTTGATGTGGATGTGGTTGATCCGGAACGGCATCGGCCTCTCCCCTGTCGACGTGCACCTGTGCGGACTGGCTCCCCTTGCGGGGGGCGACACCGCCCGAGCATGCGTCGCGCCCACGGTCGGAGCAAGAGGAAGGTGGCTCGCTGAAGGTGGCTCGCGGGCTACGGTCCTGCCAGGTCGCGGGCGAGGATCGCCAGCACCTCCTCGATCGCCGCGGCGCGCCCGACCGGGTCGGTGCCGACGTGGGCCTCGCCGCCCTTGGCGGTGGCAAGCCCCCTGCGCACGCGCACCTCCACGTCGGGCGCATCGAAGCCGTGATAGGCCCCCGCATACTCGACGAGCCTGAAGCCCACGCGCCGGGCGAGCCGGCGGCAGGGCTCGGGCGGCGTCCAGTCGTCGGCGCTGCCCATGAGGATCGTCAGCGGCAGGCGCGGGCGCCAGTCGGGACGGGCGAGCATGCCCCGGCATCCGGGATAGAAGGCGACGGCGGTCTTGGGCCGAGGCAGGTCGCTCATGAATCCGCCGCGCACCGCCCACAGCACGGTCGAGCCGCCGTGCGACCAGCCGATCAGGGCGATTCGCGCCGTATCGACGTACGGCTGGCCGGCCAGCCATGCGACGGCGGCGGCGACATCGTCGGCGCGGTCCTTGGGAAAGATGCTGCGCTCGCGCACGGTGCAGAGCTGCCTGATCCCGCGCGCGGTGAAGCTGTCGGGCATCAGCACGGCGTAGCCGGCCCCGAGAAGACGACCGGCCCAGTCCACATCGCGCTTGCGCACCTCGCCTTGCGCATCGCGAAGGCCGCTGCAGCCGTGCAGCGCCACGACGGTCGGGAACGGCCCCGGTCCGGGCGGACGCACCAGGCGCGCCGTGAAGGGCCCCTTGCCGGCGAGCGGCGAGGCGATGGCGACCTCCTCGAGCTCGAGCGCGCGGCATGCGCCGGCGAAGGTGACGAGGGCGATCGCCAGCGAGGCTCCCCACGCGCGAGCGGTCCTGCGCATGCGAGCCTCCCGCCTGACGGCTTCACCCCTGCACAGACCGAGGATGGAGGCGAGTGACATGGCCCATCTTGCGTCCGGGCCGGGCCTCGCGCTTGCCGTAGATGTGGAGCGCGGCGCCGGGCTCGGCCGCGAGCCGCTGCCAGGCCGACACGTCCGGCCCGATCAGGTTCAGCATCTCGGCGTCGCTGTGACGGGCAGTCGAGCCCAGCGGCCAGCCTGCGACCGCGCGCATGTGATTCTCGAACTGGCTGATGGCGCAGGCCTCGATGGTCCAATGGCCGGAGTTGTGCACACGCGGCGCGATCTCGTTCACCATCAGGCGATCGGCGAGAGGGACGTCCGGCCCCAGGTGGAACATCTCCACCGCCAGCACGCCGACGTAATCCAGCGCGGCCGCGATCGCGGCGGCGATGTCACGCGCGCGGGCGAGATCGGCGTCGGGCAGACTCGACGGCACCACCGAGCGGCGCAGGATGCCGCCCTCGTGCGTGTTGCGCGGGCAGTCGTAGAACGCGACCTCGCCCGCGGCACTCCGCACGACGAGGGCCGACAGCTCGAGGGCGAAAGGGATGCGCTTCTCCAAGACGGCCGGCCTGCCGCCGATGCTCTCCCAGGCGGTGAGCGGGTCATCGCCCGGCGCCACGCCCGCCTGGCCCTTGCCGTCGTAGCCGAGCCGGCGCGACTTCAGGATGGCAGGGGCCGCCAGCGCGGCGAGCGCTCGCGGCAGATCGGCAGGTGTGTCGACGGCACGAAAGGGGGCAACGGGGACGCCGAGCCCGGCAATGAACTCCTTCTCGCTGAGGCGGTCCTGCGCCACTTCCAGCGCCCTCGCGCCGGGCCGCACCGGCACGCGGCGGGCCAGGTGCCGCGCCGTCGCCACCGCCACGTTTTCGAACTCGAAGGTCACCGCATCGACCGCGGCGGCGAATGCATCGAGCGCCGACTCGTCGCCGAAGTCGGCCTTGGTGGAGCGCGTGGCCACGTCGAAAGCGGGCCCGCTGTGCTCGCAGTAGACGTGCGTCATGAGACCGATGCGGGCGGCCGCCATCGCCAGCATGCGGCCCAGCTGGCCGCTGCCGAGGATGCCGATGGTGGAGCCGGGGGGCAGCACCCGGAGCCGCGAGTCCTCAGGCATCGCCTTTCGGTGCCTCGGGAACCGACGCCGACTGCCGTGCCCGGTAGGCCTCGATGCGGGCGGCGAGGTCGTCGTCCGTGAGCGCCAGGATCTGCGCGGCGAGCAGTCCGGCATTGGTTGCCCCGGCCTTGCCGATGGCGAGCGTGCCGACCGGCACTCCGGCCGGCATCTGAACGATCGAGAACAGGCTGTCCTGGCCCGACAGCGCCTCACCGGGTATGGGCACGCCCAGCACCGGCAGCGGGGTCATGGCCGCGGTCATGCCCGGCAGGTGGGCTGCGCCGCCGGCGCCGGCGATGATCACCTGCAGGCCGCGGGCCTTGGCGGTTCCGGCGTACTCGTAGAGCCGCTGCGGGGTGCGGTGGGCCGAGACCACCTTGGCTTCGTAGGCGACGCCCAGCTCGTCCAGCACGTCGGCGGCGCGCTTCATGGTGGGCCAGTCCGACAGGCTGCCCATGATGATGCCGATCTTTGCCTGTCCAGCCATGCCGCCCGTTCCATCCTTGCCGGAAAGCGCGCAGTTAGAGGCGAGAGCGCAAGCGATGGCAAGACGGCTGCGCCCGGCCGTGGTGCACAAATGGGGAGGGTGTCATGGCCGGGCGGCCTTCAGGCGATGATGTCCGGCAGCAACTGATCCTCGATGGCCTTGATCTTGTCCTTGAGGGCCAGCTTCTGCTTCTTGAGACGCTTGATCAGCAGCTGATCGGCGCGCGAGGACTCCTCCTCCGCCACGATCCGGGCATCCAGATCGCGGTGTTCGGCCCTCAGCCGCGCCAACTGCTCGCGGAGCTCGCGCTCGTCCGGTCGCTGCATCGGCCCTGGGGGCCCTCCACCGCGAAGCCGCCTGCACTAGGCTATTACTAACGCTGCCCACAGGTGGCTGCAAGCCTGCA
>DASRDL010000020.1:0-5957 GCA_035652635.1 Hyphomicrobiaceae bacterium
GGCCCACATTGGCTCGAAGTTCACGTACTGCCCGCGATACTCGGCCACGTCGTTGGCCCAGATCGCCTTCATGGCCTCGATGCGCTCGCGCATCAGGGCAAAGCGCGTCTTGAAGTCGGTGCCGTGGTTGGCCATCTCCTCAGCGTTCCAGCCGCCGCCGATGCCGAAGACGAAGCGGCCGCCGCTCAGGACGTCGAGCGTGGCGACGTTCTTGGCGGTGTGGATGGGGTCGCGCTCCACCACCAGGCAGATGCCGGTGGCGAGCTTGATGCGCCTCGTCACCGTTGCCGCGGCGGTCAGCGCCAGGAACGGGTCGAGCGACTGCTTGTAGACGTCGGGCAGGTTGGGGCCGCCGGGCCAGGGCGACCTGCGGCTCACGGGGATGTGGGTGTGCTCGGGGAACCAGAGCGACTCGAAGCCGCGTTCCTCCACCGCCCGGCCCAAGTCGGCCGGCGTGATGCCGTAGTCCGTGGGGAACGTCGCGATGCCCACCTTCATGGCCACTCCCCTCCTCCCGGCTCTGCCGACGTTGCCCGGCAGGCTGGGGCAACGAAATAGCACGGAATCCGGCCCGCGCAGCGCGGAATCCGGCGCGCAGGCCGCGTCCGGGCCGACCTGCAGCCTCACATTTCCGACAAATGGCGGTGTCAACCGTAACCTTCGGCGTCCGCCGGCGTTGTCACTGAAACGATGGAGCACGAGATGCGCTGGTGGCTCATTGCACTCATTCCGCTCTGCGCCGGCTTCGGGGCCCCGCTCGGATCGACGCTGCCGACCGAGCTCGGCGTGCTCACGTGCACGCTGGGGCGGGCCGCCCCGCCTGCGTCGGCGGCAACGGAGCCGGACCAGGTCGCGCCGGACGGCCAGGGCCGGGACATGCTGTGCACGTTCAAGCCCGCCAAGAACGGCCCCGAGGAGACCTACGCCGGCATGCTCCACAGCATCAGTGCCGTGGGGCCGGTGCCGGACAACGTCGCCCTGATGTGGGTGGTGCGCGCGCCGGTCGGCTCGGTGCCGGTGCCGGGCCTGCTGGAGCAGAGGTTCTCGGCCGATCAGACCACCCCGGCCGGGCAGACGGCGCCGCTCGTGGGCGAGGAGAACGGCGCCATCACGCTCTACGCCACCTCCGACCCGGCGGAGGGCAGCGCGACGAAGGAACGGCGCCCGCCGCAGCGCTTCGCCGTGATCGCCATCGAGCTCAGGCTCAGATCGAGCATCGGCTAGGCCTCAGACGGCGTGGCCGGCGACGACGGCGGGTGCGGGCGAGGGCTTCGGCACCTCGGCGCCGGCGGCGGGCGGTGCGATGCGGAACCAGGCGACGTAGAGCGCCGGCAGGAACACGAGCGTCAGCAGGGTCGCCACGACCAGCCCGCCCATGACCGCGTAGGCCATCGGCCCCCAGAACACGGTCGGCGCGATCGGGATCATGCCGAGGATGGCCGCCGCCGCCGTGAGCAGGATCGGCCGCAGCCGGTGCTCGGTGGCGCCGATCACCGCCGACCAGGGATGCTCGCCCGCGGCGATGTGCGCGTCGATCTGGCTGATCAGGATCACCGAGTTTCGGATCACCATGCCGGCCAGCGAGATGACGCCGAGAATGGCGACGAAGCCCATCGGCGCGCGCGTGACGAGCAGGGCCAGCGCCACGCCGATCAGTGCCAGCGGCGCCGTGAGCAGCACCAGGAAGAGGCGCTGGAAGCTCATCAGCTGCACCATCAGGATGGTGATCATGAGGAACAGCATGAGCGGGAAAACCGCGAAGATGCTGGCCTCGGCCTTGCTGCTGTCCTCGGTGGTTCCGCCGGCGACGACCGAGTAGCCCGGCGGCAGCTTTGCGCGGAAGGCCGCCAGCGCCGGTTCCATGCGCTTGACGACGGTCGCTGGCTGGTAGCCGGGCGCCACGTCGGCCTGCACCGTGACGGTCGGCAGCCGCTGGCGGCGCCACACCAGCGGCGGCTCCAGGCCATAGGCGACGGTGGCGACCTGGCCCAGCGGCACGTTGCGCCCGCTCGAGGTGTCGAGCATGAGGCCGCGCAGGGTCTCGAGCCTGGCGCGCTCCTCGGGCACGGCGCGGGCGACGATGTCGACGAGATAGGTGGCATCGCGCAGCTGCGTGATGGTGGTGCCCGAGAGCACGGCGTTGATGCTGTTGGCGAGCTGCTGGGAGGTGATGCCGAGCGCCCTGGCGCGGTCCTGGTCGACCTCGATGCGGATGACCTTGGAGGCCTCGTTCCAGTCGTAATTGATGTTCTGCGCACCGGGAGCCTGGCCCAGGAGCCGGGCGAAGCCCAGGGCGAGCTCGCGCGTGACGGCGAGATCCGGCCCGCTGACGCGGAACTTCAGCGGCCAGCCGACCGGCGGCCCCAGCTCCAGCGGGCTCACACGGGTCAGCACGTTGTCGAAGACGTCGGCGAAGGCCTTCTCGAGCCGCGCCTGCACCTGCGGCCGCACCTTGTAGCCCTTGGTCACCACCACGGCCTGGGCGAAGAAATCGTTGGCGAGCTGGGCATCGAGCGGCAGATAGAAGCGGATCGCGCCCTGGCCGACATAGAAGCTCCAATGCGCCACGTCGGGGTCGGCCTCGAGCAGCTTCTCGACGCGGCCGACGACCTCCTGCGTGGCTTTGAGAGAGGCGCTCTGCGGCAGAGTGAGGTTGACGAGCAGCTCGGGCCGGTCGGAGGCGGGGAAGAACTGCTGCTGCACGAAGCGCATGCCGACGAGCGAGAGCACGAACAGGCCGGCTGTGGCGGCGAGCACGAGGCCCTTGTTGCGCAGCGACCAGTCGAGCTTGTCGCGGAAGGAGCGCGAGAACGCCGAAGCCCCGTGCTCGCCGTGCCGCTCGATCTTGTCGGGCAGGATCAGCACGCCGGTGAGGGGCGTGAACAGCACGGCCACGATCCAGGAGACGACGAGAGCGATGCCGACCACGGCGAACAGCGTGAAGCAGTACTCGCCGGCGCCGCTCTGGGCGAAGCCGACGGGCACGAAGCCTGCCACCGTCACCAGCGTACCGGTGAGCATGGGAAAGGCGGTGGAGGTATAGGCGAAGGTGGCGGCCTTGACCTTGTCGAAGCCCTCCTCGAGCTTGGTGATCATCATCTCCACGGCGATCATGGCATCGTCCACCAGGAGACCCAGGGCGATGATGAGCGCGCCGAGCGAGATGCGCTGCAGCGAGATGCCCGCGAGGTCCATGATGACGAACGTCACGGCCAGCACCAGCGGGATGGCGACGGCGACGACGATGCCCGGGCGCCAGCCCAGTGCAATGAAGCTCACCGCCAGCACGATGGCGATCGCCTCCATCAGGCTCTTGGTGAACTCACCCACCGCCTCCTTGACGACGTGGGGCTGGTCGGCGACGAGGTGCACGTCGATGCCGATCGGCAGGTCGCCGACGAGCTCGGCCATGCGCCGCTCGAGGTTGCGGCCGAGCGCCAGGGCGTCGCCGCCGGTCGCCATGGCGACGGCGAGGCCGATTGCCTCCTTGCCGTTGTAGCGGAACATGGGCTGCGGCGGATCGACGTAGGCGCGCCTGACGTTGGCGATGTCGCTCAGGCGGAAGAAGCGGTTGTTGGAGCGGAAGTTGATGGCCTTGAGGCTGTCCTCCGAGGTGAAGCCGCCCGACACGCGAATGGCGATGCGCTCCGGCCCCGCGTCGACGACGCCGCTCGGAGCCACGGCGTTCTGCGCCTGCAGCACCTGCGTGAGCGTATTGACGTCGATGCCCAGCGCCGAGACCTGCTGGGTGGAGAACTCGAGGTAGATCTTCTCGTCCTGGGCGCCGACGAGATCGACCTTGGCCACGTCCTTGACGCGCAAGAGCTCGGCGCGCAGCCGGTCGGCGTAGTCGCGCAGCTCGCGATGCGTGAAGCCGTCGGAGGTGAGCGCGTAGACGATGGAATAGGTGTCGCCGAACTCGTCGTTGTAGAAGGGCCCGTTGATGCCCGACGGGAGCGTGTGGCGGATGTCGCCCACCTTCTTGCGCACCTGGTACCACAGGTCGGGAACGTCGGCGGCGCGCACGCTGTCCTTGAGGTTCACGAAGACGACGGACTCGCCGGGCTTGGTGTAGCTGCGCACGAAGTCGAGATGAGGCACCTCGTCGAGCTTCTTCTCGATGCGGTCGGTGACCTGGCTCAAGGTCTCGGCCGTGGTGGCGCCGGGCCACAGCGTCTTCACCACCATGGTCTTGATGGTGAACGGCGGGTCCTCCTCGCGGCCGAGCCGGCCGTAGGAATAGAGGCCGGCCAGAGCCGCGACCAGCATCAGGTAGAAGACGAAGCTCTTGTGCCGCAGTGCCCAGTCGGAGAGGTTGAAGCCCGTCATTTGCCGGCGGCTCCGGCGAGACGCACCTTCTGGCCTTCCCGCAGGCGGTTGACGCCGGCGGTGACGACGATGTCCCCTTTGGCGAGGCCGTCGCTGACGATGACGCGGTCGGTCTCGTAGCGGGCGATGCCGACCGGGCGCAGCGACACCGAGCCCGCTGCGGCATCGACCAACCAGACGGCCGGCTTGCCGGCCTTGTCGAACAGAGCGGCGGCGGGCAGCACGACGACGGGGGCGGTGGTCGCCTTGAGGCGCCCCACCACGCTCGCCCCGAACAGCATGCGCTCGGGCGGGTCCTTGAGCGTCACCTTCACCTGGTAGGTGCGGGTATTGGGGTCGGCGATGGGCGAGATCTCGCGCACGACGCCGTCGGCGGTAATGTCGGGGCTGCTGAGCATGGCCACCGTGACCTCGGGCCGCTCGCCCCGCGAGCGGTCGCGAAAGGCCGACTCGGCGATGTTGAAGACAGCGTCCTTGTCGGTCGGCTTGGCGAGGCGCACGATCATCTGCCCGGCCGCCACCACCTGGCCGGCCTCCGCGCCGACGGCGGTGATGATGCCGTCGAAGTCGGCGGTGAGCTCGGCGTAGCCGAGCTGGTCCTTGGCGAGATCGCGGGAGGCCTTGGCGGATTCGAGCTTCGCCTCGGCGGAGCGCAGGTTCTTGAGCGCGGTGTCGTAGTTGGCGCGCGTGGTGGTGCCGGAGTCGAGCAGCTGCCGCAGCCGGCCCTCGGCACCCTGGGCCTCGATCAGCACGGCCTCGGCGGCGGCGATGTCGGCCTCGGCGGACTTGAGCTTGTTGCGGTACTCCTGCTCGTCGAGGCGCGCGAGCAGCGCGCCCTTCTTGACCGAGAAGCCGACGTCGACGAGGCGGGCGATGAGCTTGCCGCCGACCCGGAAGCCCAGATCGCTCTCGTAGCGCGGGCGTACCTCGCCGACGGCCTGGCGGTCGTCGTCGATCGGCCTGGGGTCGACGACGACGGTGCGCACGGGCCGCACCTCGCCGTTCCCGGTGGCGGAGTCGCCGCAGCCGGAAGTGCCAAGCAGCATGAAGAGAGCGGCAGTTCCAGCTCCGAGCCGCGCATAGGTCGTTGCCATGTGTCGGGGTCCCCAGGCTATGCTGGCTCAGGCGGGCTGCTGTGTCGGCCCATTGCACCAAGGGCCGAGCCCATTCGTCAATGCCCCTAGGCTTGCATGGTCTGCATTTACATGGCATTGCAGGCTCGGCGCGCCGCCCCGGGCCGGCACACCCGGTTCACCCAACCGACGAAGGACGCCCATGGCGGAAGCCCTGCCGTTCAAGACGACGATGAATTTCTCCTACGGGGTGCCACGTGAGCTGGTGCCCGGCGTGGTACGGATCGTCGCCAACAACCCCAACCACTTCACCTTCAAGGGCACCAACACCTATCTCGTCGGCACCCGCTCGCTCGCGCTCATCGATCCGGGGCCCGATGACCCGGCGCACCTGCAGGCGATCCTCGAGGCCGTCGGTGACCGCCCCATCAGCCACGTCGTCATCACCCACACCCACCGCGACCACACCGACGGACTCCCCGCGCTGCTGGCGGCGCGCCCGGCCAAGACCGCCGGCTTCGGCCGCCGCGTCGCCAACCGGGGCAGCAAGCGCAC
>DASRDL010000021.1:0-2951 GCA_035652635.1 Hyphomicrobiaceae bacterium
CTCACTACTCACTACCTCACTGTCAGCAGCCAACATGCCTGACCACGCCAGGAAGCCGTTCGCCGGGGTGCGCATCCTCGACTTCACGCAGGTGTTCGCGGGGCCGTTCGGCTGCTATCAGCTCGCCCTGCTCGGCGCCGACGTGATCAAGATCGAGCGCCGCGGCGGCGAGGACATGCGCCGCAGCCCGCTCAACAGGGAATGGGCGGCGCGCAACATGGCGACCGCCTGGATGGCGATCAACTCCAACCGCCGCAACATCGCCCTCGACCTCACCCGGCCGAAGGCGATCGAGATCGTGCACCGGCTGGTGACCAGGGCCGACGTGGTGATGGAGAACTTCCGCCCGGGCATCATGGACAAGCTGGGGCTCGGCTACGCCGCGCTGTCCGCCATCAACCCGCGCCTCATCTACTGCGCGGTGTCGGGCTTCGGCCAGAACGGGCCGGAGCGCACGACCGCCGCCTACGACGGCAAGATCCAGGCCATGAGCGGCATCATGTCGATCACCGGCCATCCCGAGAGCGGGCCGACGCGCGCGGGCTTTGCGGTGTGCGATGCCATCGGCGGCATGACGGCGGCATTCGCGGTGTCGAGCGCGCTCTACCAGCGCACGCACACGGGGCGCGGCCAGCTCGTCGACGTGGCCATGCTCGACGCCACGCTGTCGTTCCTGTCCTCGTTCGTCACCGACTACACCATCGGCGGGCATCTGCAGGGCCAGTCCGGCAACCGGGCGCAGAGCCGGCTGCCGACGGCCGACGTGTTCAAGGTCAAGGGCGGGCACATCCTGCTCGCCGTCAACAACGAGAAGCAGTTCGGCGCGCTCGCCCGCGCCATCGGCAAGCCGGACCTCGCCAAGGACCCCCGCTTCGTCGACTGGCCGGCGCGCGTCGCCAACGACAAGGCCCTGCGTGCCGTCATCGAGGAGGTGTTCGCCTCCGACGATGCCAAGACCTGGGAGGCGCGGCTGACGGCGGCCGATGTTCCCTGCTCGCGCGTGTGGTCGATCGCCGAGATCGTCGAGCATCCGCAGCTCGCGCACCGCGACGTTCTGCAGCGGGTCAAGACCCGATACGGCGAGCACACCTTCGTGGGCTCCGGCTTCCGCCTCGCCCACGGCGGCGGCAGCATCGAGCGCGAGCCGGCGCTGCCCGGCGAGCACGCCGAGGAGATCCTCGAGGAGGCGGGCTACGGCCAGGACGATATCGCCGCCCTGCGTGCGGAGGGGGTGATCTGATCTGTCATCCCGGCATTCGCGCGCAAGCGAATATCCGGGATCCAGCATCACGCGAGTCCTGGGGCTTTTGGGTCCCGGAGATTTCGCTAGCGCGAAATTCCGGGATGACAATTGGCGAAACGGGAGGAAACGACCATGAACCGGCTGCAGGGCAAGACGGCGCTGATCACGGGGGCGGCGCGGGGGATCGGGGCACAGATCGCGCGACGGTTCGCCGAGGAGGGTGCCAAGGTCATCATCAACGACCTGTCCCTCGAGGCGGCGAAGGCCACCGCCGACAAGCTCGGCGGCCATGCCGTGGCCGCGGACGTGGCCGACTCGGCCGCCGTTGCCGCCATGTTCGCCGAGGTGAAGAAGCTCACCCCGCGGCTCGACATCCTGGTCAACAACGCCGGCATCAGCGGGATCGAGGGCCGCACGGATGCCGGCCAGATCGTAGCCTTGCGCCTCAAGCAGGCGGAGGAGATGGGGCGCGGCGGGCCGGTGGAGACCTTCCTCGACGTCACCGTCGCCACCAGCGATGCCGCCTGGCGGCGCATGCTGGGCGTGCACGTCGACGGCACCTTCTACTGCTGCCGCGAGGCCTTGAAGATCATGAACCCGCAGATGTCGGGCGCCATCATCAACATGGGCTCCATCATGGGCACCTACGGCAAGCCGGCGGGCAGCACCTCCTACTCGACGGCCAAGGCCGCCATCATGGGCTTCACCCGCGCCCTGGCGCACGAGGTGGCCCCGCGCAACATCCGCGTCAACGCCATCGCGCCCGGCTATATCGACACGGATATGACGGCGCCGCTGGGGGAATTGCGCAAGCGGATCGCGGCCCAGACGCCGCTCGGCCGCTTCGGCGACACCGACGACATCGCCTGGGCCGCCGTCTACCTCGCCAGCGAGGAGGCCAAGTTCATGACCGGCCAGGTCGTCTCGCCCAACGGCGGCTGGTACATGAGCCAGTGACCAGGCCGGCTTGCCTCTCGCCGCTCTTCGGTGGGGAGAGCGAGAGCCGCGGCGGGGGGACGCAGGCGAGCCTCTGGTGCCGGCGCCGGCATGCAATATATTGCAGCGCGATGAGCAATCACGCAGCCCCGAGCAAGGCCCCATGCCCAAGATCACCTACATCGAGCACGACGGCGCCAGCCACACCGTGGACGCCGAGATCGGCTCGACCGTGATGGAAACCGCGCTCAAGAGCGGCGTCGTGGGCGGCATCGTCGCCGAGTGCGGCGGGGCGTGCACCTGCGCCACCTGCATGGTCTACGTGGACGAGGCCTGGCTCGACAAGACCGGCACGCGCAGCGAGGAGGAGGAGGACCAGCTCGACTTCGCCTTCGACGTGCGCCCCAATTCGCGCCTCTCCTGCCAGATCAAGGTGACCGAGGAGCTCGACGGCCTCGTCGTGCGCACCCCCTCCTACCAGGGTCGCTAGCCCCCTTCCGAGCAGGCGCCGACGGGCTCACCCCTCCCGCAGCACGGCCGCCGCCGGCATGTCGATCGACCACGCCAGCCCCGCCGGGGCGTAGTCGAGCGTCACCTCGCCGCGCACGGCGCTCGCCACCATCTCGGAGACGACGATGTGGCCGAAGCCCTTGCGCACGGGCGGCGCCACCGGCGGACCGTTGCTCTCGCGCCAGCTCATGCGCAGGCGGCGTTCGCCGTCATGGCCGGCGACCTCCCAGGCGACGGCGACGCGCCCGTCCGGCACCGACAA